>DATNEW010000008.1 GCA_035606695.1 Gemmatimonadaceae bacterium | reverse complement strand
GACCTTGGAACCGGGAGCCAGTGACGCCTTCACCCACGGCTTGGTGGAGAGACCTGCCTGCACCGCCTTCTTCGCCACCAGACCGGCGGCCACCATGACGGAGGGGTTCGAGGTGTTGGTGCAGCTGGTGATGGCCGCGATGACGACGGAGCCGTTCTTGAGATCGGGCGACGCCGCCAGCGGGGCGGCCTGAGCCGCCTCCTTCGTCGCCGGGGCGTCCTTCTTCTTCGGCTTCACCAGCGAAGGCAACGCGACCTCGAACGACTTCTTGGCCGAGAACAGACCGACGCGATCCTGGGGGCGCTTGGGGCCGGCGACGCTGGGCTCGACAGCGCCCAGATCCAGCTCCAGCGTGTCGGAATACTCCGCATCCTTCGACGACGCGGTCTGGAACAACCCCTGCTCGCGGCAGTAGGCGTCGGTCAACGCCACCAGCTCGTCCGGACGGCCGGAGAACTTCATGTAGCGCAGCGTCTCTTCATCGACGGGGAAGAAACCGCAGGTGGCGCCGTACTCCGGCGCCATGTTGGCGATGGTGGCGCGGTCCGCCAGGGCCAGGGCGCGCACGCCCGGGCCGAAGAACTCGACGAACTTGCCGACCACTCCCCTTTGCCGGAGCATCTGCGTGACGGTCAGCACCAGGTCGGTGGCGGTGGCCCCCTCGCGGAGCCGGCCGTGCAGCTTGAACCCGACCACCTCGGGGATGAGCATCGACACCGGCTGGCCGAGCATGGCGGCCTCGGCCTCGATGCCGCCGACGCCCCAGCCGAGCACGCCCAGGCCGTTGATCATCGTCGTGTGCGAGTCGGTGCCGACGAGCGAATCCGGATAGGCGATCGCTTCGCCGTTCGACTCGTCCACGAACACCGTCTTGCCCAGGTACTCGAGATTTACCTGATGGCAAATGCCGGTGCCCGGCGGCACGACACGAAAGTTCTTGAACGCTTCCTGACCCCACCGAAGGAACACGTAGCGTTCCTTGTTCCTCTCGAACTCGAGCTCGGTGTTGATGAGAAACGCCGCCTGCGAACCGTACTCGTCCACCTGCACCGAGTGATCGATCACGAGATCGACCGGCTGCAGCGGATTGATGCGCTGCGGATCGCCGCCGAGTGACTTGATCGCGTCGCGCATGGCGGCGAGATCGACGACGGCGGGCACGCCCGTGAAATCCTGCAGCAGCACGCGGCTCGTGCGGAACGCGATCTCGCGCTCCTCTTTGCCGGCGACGTTCCACTTCGCCATCGCCTCGATGTCGTCGCGCTTCACGAACGCGTCGTCTTCGTTGCGCAGCAGATTCTCGAGGAGAATCTTGAGGCTGAAGGGGAGGGTGGCGGCTTTGCCGCCGGAGAGCTGCTCGAGGGCAGCGAGACGAAAGATCGTGTACGTCTTCCCGTCGACCGTGATCGTCGCACGGCTTCCAAAGGAATTCTTGCTTGTCATGGAGTATGTCGCTCGGTTCGGCCAATTCGAAGGCCGATGCGAGGGTGACAGACGGAGCCACTGACGGGGCGCGCACGCCGCTCGCCAGGCTGTGCGTAATCTAAACGGATCGATCAGTGGCTGTCGAAGATCGCCGTCGACGACCAGCCCGGGCGACCAGAGCATCGCATCCATCCGCACGTCGCCGCCGATCGCCAACGCCTCGCCCGCGCGACTCTGCCGCTGGCGCGATACCGCGGCCAGGTTCAGCGACCGGATCGCCGACAGCTCCTTATTGTCGAACCACACGCCCATGCCTTGCTCGCAGAAACCGAGCGTCGCGGTCGAGCGGCGCACCGCAGTTGTGGCAGGGCGGCTTTGGCAGCGCGAGCCGTGGTTCGATCTCCGCCCACAGCGCGGAGGGTTCGGAGGCCGCGACTTGCTGCCACGCCGATGTCGGCGAGATCGCGCTCGATTGGGTCCGAATCCCCGCAACAGCGCGACGCCGGCGCAAATATGATCTCATCCAGCCGATGAGACTATTCTAATGGTTGTAAGGTGCCGAGTGGGCGAAGACGCGTCACCCGCGCTCGTCATTGACGACAGTACGCGACCATTGCATCGTGCGCGGCGACGTGATGCCGCGCCCTTCTCACTCGCCCGCTCGGAGCGCTCGTGACCAGCAACCGCACCAATCCATACATCATCGGCATTCCCGTGTATGACGGCGTCGATCTGCTCGACGTCTGCGCCCCCTGCGAGGTATTCGGCTGGATGGCCGATTCCTGGAACGGCCCTCGACCGGTGCAAGTCCTCGTGCTCGCCCAAAACAACGGCAGCGTGCAGACGCGCGGTCGCCTCCCGATCGTTCCCCATCGCACGTTCGATCAGGTGAAAGCGCTCGATCTTCTCTGGGTCCCGGGCGGCGACCCGGCGGCGCTCGCGATGTTGATGAAGGATTCCATGTTCCTCGCGCAGCTGCGCGCCTGGAGTGAGCACGCCGAATACGTCACGTCGGTCTGCGAAGGTGCGATGCTCCTGGCCGCAGCCGGGTTGCTCGACGGCCACCGCGCAACCACGCACTGGGCGTTCACGCCGTGCCTGCGTAAATACAAAAAGATCACGGTGATTGGAGAAGAGTCGGGCTCGCCGCGCTTCGTCGTCGATCCCAAGGATCCGCCACCGGGCGCACGCGGCGTGCGCGTCACCGGCGCCGGCGTCTCGGCGGGCCTCGACGAAGCACTCGAGCTCGTGCGCCGCATCGCCGGCGAGGACATCGCGACGCAAGTCCAGGTTTCGATCCAATACTTTCCGGACCCACCGGTCCACGGGACGCTGCCGGTGCCGACGTCGTGTCCGCCCCCGTTGGACGCGCTCTAGACGCCAGCGCTCGAGGCCGCCATGCGATTATTAGAGCGGACTAATAAACAACAGTGAAAATGTTGCGTAAGTCGTAGTTGCGCTCCCGGTGACCGAATGCGACTTTCACAATCTCGGGTTGCGCCGACGCGACACGGGCCCTGCCTGCTCTTTCAGTCGAACAGAATTCCACGTTGTTGCGTCGAACCCGACATCGGCTGCCGAACTCATTGACGGCAGCCCCGTGGCGCCGCCTGCGCCTCGCGTTTGCGTTCGCGCTCCTGCTGGCGTGCCGCGACTCGTCATCGAGCACCACGCCGACGCCGGTCCAACCGGCGGAGCCCTTCACGCCGTCGCCGGCCGCCGTCGCCAAAATCGACTGTACGGTCAGCGTTGCGTCGGCCACCGTCTCGTGTCCCAGCGCCGCCACGTCGTCCGCGTCCCGGGACTTCGCGCTCGGATCGGAATTCGGAGGCGCCAGCAACAGCGTCATCCTCGGGCGTCAGGATGTATTGGCGACGCTCGCTGCGTCGAACGCCAGCTATACCGGACAGGTATTCTCTTTCGACGCGACGATCACCAATCACATCGGTCAGGCCCTCGGCACGACCGATGGCGTGACGCCGTCGCCCGACGGGATTCGCGCCTTCTTTGCCTCGGCTCCCGTCGTTGTTTCGGGAAGCGGCACCGTCGACTTCGTCGATCCCGCAACCAGTGGATCGCTCGTCGACGGGTTCGCCACCATCACCGCGGCGAATCAGGCATTCTATAGATATTCGGGAATTCTCGCGCCCTCGGCCACATCGGGCGTGAAGCGCTGGCGGATTCACGTACCATCGACGGTGACGTCGTTCACCTTCAGCGTCGAGATCAACGCCGCGGTCGCGAATCCAAACGGCTGGATCGACTTGTCACCCGCGACCATGCGACTGCACGCGGGGCAGACGAGCACGTTCTCCGCGATCGTGCGCGATATCGTCGGCGCCGCGGTTTCGGGCGCGGCCGTCACGTGGACGAGCAGCGCCGCATCGGTTGCCACTGTCGGCTCGGCGTCTGGAACCGTCGTTGCTCTCGGCGACGGCAGCGCGACTATCACGGCGTCGAGCACGAGCGGAACGGCGACGCGCAGCGGAACGGCGACGGTCACGGTCGTGTCGCCGTCGGCGTCGCAGAGCACGATGCTCGCGGCACCGACCACGCTCACGCCCGGAGGATCGTCGACGATCGTCGTGCAAGCAAAGACGGCGGCGGGCACAAACATCACCGTCGGCGGTGATGCCGTCGTCCTCAGCGTCGACGGCGGGACGCTCGGCCCGGTCACCGATCGCGGCGATGGCAGCTATACGGCATCGCTCACGAGCGCATCGCCGCGCACCGTGCACGTCACCGGCTCGATCGACGGCGCGGCAATGTCGCAGACGGCGACGGTGACCTTCGTCGGCTCGCTGCCCTCCGTCATCACCAAAGCGGCCGGCGATGCGCAGACGACGCCCGTCTCCACCTCCGTGCCGACGCCGCTCAGCGTGCGTATCACCGACGATCGAGGCGGGCCGGTCGCGGGTGCGAGTGTCAGTTTCTCGGTAGCGTCGGGCGGTGGGAGCATTGCGGGCGGAGCGCAAACCACGGATGCGAGCGGCATCGCCACCGCGGGTGCGTGGACGCTTGGATCGACGAGCGGTGCCAACTCGGTGATCGCGCGCTCGGGCGCGTTGAGCACCACGTTCACCGCGACGGCGACTGATTCCTCGCTCAACGTCATTCAGAAAACCGCCGGTGACGCCCAGACGACGACCGTTGGCACCGCCGTGAGCACGGCGCCCGCGGTGCGTATTGTGACGACCGCCGGTGCGCCCGTTGCGGGTGTGACCGTGACGTTCGTCGCGTCGAACGGCGGTGCTGTCACGAACGCGGTGCAAACCACGAATTCGGACGGCGTCGCGACCATCGGCGGCTGGACGTTGTCCACCGTGGCCGGTCCGAACGTATTGACCGTTACCGCCGGCCCGCTCTCGACGACGTTCTCGGCGTTCGGCGCCGCCGGCGTCGCGGCGAACATCGTGAAGGTCGCCGGCGACGGACAGTCCGCGCCTGTGAACACCACCGTCGCAACGTCGCCGAGTGTGCGAGTCACCGACGCGAATGGGAACCCGGTGGCGAATGTGAGCATGACATTCACAGTCACCGGCGGTGGCGGATCAGTCACCGGCGCCACGCAAACCACGAACGGCAGCGGCGTTGCCACCGTCGGTGCGTGGACCCTGGGCGCGAGCTCAGGGACCAACACGCTGAGTGCGTCGACGTCATCGCTCCTTGCCACGTTCAGCGCCACCGCGACACCCGCGTCGGCGGGCAGCATGTCGAAGAGCGCGGGCGATCTGCTGACGGCGGCGGCGGGCACCGCGGTTACTCCGGCGCCCTCGGTCCGCGTCGTCGACTCCACCGGCGCTCCGTCTGTTGGAGCCACCGTGACATTTGCGGTCGCCTCGGGTGAAGGCAGCGTTACGGGCGCATCGCAAACCACCAATGCCAGCGGCATCGCAACGGTTGGAAGCTGGACGCTTGGCCGAGCGACGGGCGCCAACTCGCTCGTGGCGACGTCAAGATCGTTGTCGGTGACATTTACCGCGACTGCGATCGCCGGCCCGCCGGCGACCATGACGAAGCTTGCGGGCGACGGACAAACCGCGACCGTCGGCACGTCGGTGGCGAATGCTCCGTCTGTCACGGTCACCGATGCGAACGGCAACGCCGTGTCAGGTGTGGCCGTCACGTTTGCCATCGCGTCGGGTGGCGGCAGCATCGCGGGCAGCACACAGACGACCGACGCGAACGGCATCGCGACCGCGGGCAGCTGGATGCTCGGCGCGACCGCGGGAGCAAATACGCTGACCGCGACGGCCGGCTCACTGTCGGCGACGTTCTCCGCGACGGGTGCACCGGTGGCCGCCGGCCGCATGGTCGTCGTTGCGGGAGATGGGCAGGCCGCGACGGTCAGCAGCGCCGTGGCAGTCGCTCCGTCGGTTCGGATCGACGATGCAAGTGGTCATCCGGTGCCTGGCGTCACGGTCACGTTCACTGCGAACAATGGTGGATCGGTTACCGGCCCAACGCAGGTAACGAACGCCAGCGGCGTCGCTTCGGCCGGTTCGTGGACACTCGGCAGCGGCGCGGGCACGCAAACGCTCAGTGCCGTAGCGGGCGCGCTGACAGCCACGTTCACAGCGACGGCTACCGTAGCGACGGGTGGGTCGGGCGGCGGTTCGACCAATCTTGCGAAAAACTTCGGCGACAATGGGACCGCGGTCGTCGGCACCGCCGTGTCGCCGTCGCCGTCGGTGCGCGTCACCGATGCCGCGGGAAATCCCGTTAGCGGCGTGACCGTGGTGTTTGGTGTTCGGTCGGGCGGTGGCAGCGTGACCGGCGGCAGTTCCGTGACGAACGCGAGTGGTGTCGCTTCCGTCGGTACGTGGACGCTCGGTCCGATTGCCGGCAGCAATACGCTCGTGGCGAGCCTGGGTTCGGCGTCAGTGACCTTCACGGCCACGGGGACACCTGGCGCGGTCCATCATTTCGTCGTCGAGGCGGCCGCGGGCGGTCCGATTCCCGCGCAGACCGCGGGCATCCCGTTCGCCATCAAGGTGACTGCACAAGACGTTAATAACAATATTGCAACATCCTATACCGGTACGGCCGACATCAGCTCCACGCAGACCGGCAGCGTGGGCCTCGTGCAGAGCGCCGCGTTCGTCGCCGGCGTGTTGGCCAGCCATAGTGTCACGCTCATCCAGCCAGGGCCCGCGGCGACGATCACCGCCACGAACCACGGCGGCACCGAGCATGGCACGAGCGCGGCGTTCATCGTCTCGCCGGGTGCGGCGGACCACTTCCTCGTTGAAGCAGCCAGTGGCGGAGCCCTCGGCGCGCAAACGGCCGGCGTCGCCTTCAACGTCAAGATCACCGCACAGGACGCGAGCAACAACACGGCGCTCGGCTTCACGGGCACCGTCGATCTATCGTCGAATCACGCCACGAGCGCGACGGGGCTGGGAACGACGGCCGCGTTTGTCAATGGCGTTCTCGCGAGTACGCCCGTCACACTGACACAGGCGTCGGCCGGCGTCACGATCACGGCGACGACCACTGGTGCCACGTCGGCGGGCACGAGCGCCGCGTTCACGCTGAATCCGGCAGCCTTCGCCAAGTTCGCTGTCGAAAAAGCGGGCGGCGGCGCGATCGCGGCGCAAACGTCCGGCACGGCGTTCGGCATTCGTGTTACGGCGCAGGATGCGTTCGGCAACACGACGCCGACCTTCAGCGGCACCGCAACGCTGACCTCGAACGCGGGCGGCACGGCGCCAGTCGGTCTCGGTACCGTGAGCGGCTTCGCCAGCGGTGTGGTTGACAACCACAACGTGACGCTGAACGGCGCGAACGCGGCGGCGACCATTACGGCAACGAAGACCGGCTCGACGGAAACCGGTACGAGCGCGGCGTTCGTTCTGAATCCGGGCGCGGTGCACCAGTTCAAGGTCGAGGCGGTGGGCGGCGGCAACGTCGGCGCGCAGAACGCCGGCAGCGCGTTCACGATTCAGATCACCGCGCAGGACGTGAACAGCAACACCGCGACGAGCTTTACCGGCACGGTGAATGTCACGGCGACGAACGGCGGCACGATCACGACGACGACGCCGACACCGGCATTCGTGGCCGGTGTGCTCGCGTCGCAGTCAGTGACGTTCACGAACGTCGGCAGCTTCGCGCTCACCGCCACGAACACCGCGCCGTCCGCGGAGACCGGCTCGAGCAACACGATCACCGTGAGCCCGGGCGCGCTGCATCACTTCAAAGTTGAAGCGTCGGGCGGCGGGAACATTGGGACACAAACCGCGGGGACGCCGTTCACCATCAAGCTCACGGCGCAGGATCTCAACAACAACACCGTTACCGGATTTACCGGGACGGCGGACCTGAGCTCGACTGCCGCGCCGGGCGGCTTGCCGGCGTCGGCGGCGTTCGTTGCCGGCGTGCTCGCGTCGCAGTCGGTGACACTCACGCAAGCGTCGGCGACACCGACCGCGACGATCGTGGCGACGCGGCACGGCGGCACTGAGACGGGCACGAGCAACGGGTTCGTCGTGAATGCTGGCGTGTTGGCGAAGTTCGCGGTCGAGAAAGCCGGCGGCGGCGTCATTCCGTCGGAGGTCTCGGGCACGGCGTTCAACATTCGCATTACCGCGCAGGACGCGAACGGCAACACGGTCACGTCGTTCACCGGCAACGTCGACATCACGTCGAACGCGGGCGGCACGTCCCCGCTTGGCCTGAGCACGAACCTCGGCGGCTTCACGAGCGGCGTGCTCGACAATCACAGCGTCACACTGAACGGCACCAACGCCGCCGCGACCATCACGGCGACGAAGACCGGTTCGGCGGAAACGGGAACGAGCACGGCGTTCGTGCTCAATCCGGGCGCGCTGACGCACTTCAGAGTCGAGCTCGCGACAGGCGGGACCATCGGCACGCAGACGGCGGGTACGCCGTTCAACGTGAAGATCACCGCGCTCGACGCGAACGGAAACACGCAGACCGGCTTCACCGGCACGGTGAACATCACCGCGACGAATGGTGGAACGATCACCACGACGACTCCGTCAGCGGCATTCAGCGCGGGCGTGCTCGCGTCACAAGCCGTGACGTTCACCAACGTCGGCAGCTTCGGGCTCACCGCCACGAACACCGCGCCGTCCGCCGAAACGGGATCGGCCGCCGCGTTCACGGTGAATCCGGGCACGGTGAATCACTACAAGGTGGAGGCGGCTCCGAGCGGGAACATCGGCGGGCAGACGGCGGGCGTCGCCTTCAATGTCAAGATCACGGCGCTCGACGCCAACGGAAACACGGCGACCAGCTTCACCGGCACGGTTGATTTGTCTTCGACCGGCGCTCCGGGCGGATTGCCGACGACGACGGCGTTCACCGCCGGTGTGTTCGCGAGTCAGGCGGTGACGCTCACGTTCGCGACCACCAGCACGACGATCGTCGCGACCACGCATGGCGGTAGCGAGACAGGTGCGAGCAACAGTTTCGCGGTGAGCGCGGGCCCGCTCGCGCAGTTCGCGGTCGGCATTCCGCCGGCTGCCGGAACGATCCCCACGCAGACCGCGGGAACGAGCTTCGACCTGCGCATCGTGGCGCAGGATCAATTCGGCAATACTGATCCCACGTACACGAGCACCGTAGCGTTGAGCGCGACGGGTGCCACGTTCTCCGGATCCACGACAACGGCGGCATTCACTGCGGGCGTGCTTGCAACGCAGGCTGTGACGATCACGAACACGGGAAGCTTCCAGATCACGGCGACGGGTGGTGGAAAAACCGGCTCGAGCAACACGTTTACGGTTTCGCCGGGCGCGCTGGCGAGCTTCCGCGTCGAGTCGAATGCCACGGGCAACATTCCGGGCCAGACGGCCGGCACCGCGTTCCTCATCAAGGTCACCGCGCTCGACGCGAATGGAAACACGAAGACCGACTTTGGCAGCACGGTGTCGCTGTCCTCGAACGCCGCGGGAACCGGCGCGGTCGGACTCGGCACGACGTCCGCGTTTTCGTCCGGCGTGTTGAGTGGGCTGAGCGTGACGCTCAACCTGGCGAATGCGTCGGCGACGATCGTCGCCGACAATGGCAGCGGCATCACGGGCACGAGCAACACGTTCGTTGTTTCGCCGGGCGCGCTCGCGTCGTTCAAGGTCGAGAAGGACGGCGGCGGCACGATTCCGACCCAAACCGCCGGCACTGCGTTCAGCATTCAGGTGACTGCACTCGACGCCCACAGCAATGTGGTGACGGGATTCAGCGGCACGGTGTCGCTCGCGACCTCGGTCGCGGATGGTGCGGCCACGGGACTCGGCGGCCCGACCGCCGCGTTCACCTCCGGTGTGTTGACGGGACGCAGCGTCACGCTGACTGTCGCGTCGGCGGCGCAGACGATCACGGCGACTCATACGGGCGGATCGGAGACAGGCGCGAGCAACGCCTTCGTGGTGAGCCCGGGGGCACTGGCCAAATTCGCGATCGACACCGCCGGCGGCGGAACGATCGGCACGTTGCAGCAGGGCACGCCCTTCGCCGTTCGCATTCGGGCGCAGGACCAGTTTAGTAATCTTCAAACGTCGTTCAGCGGCACCGTCGACATCACGTCGACGGGCACGCTATCGAGCGGCGGCGGCACGACCACATCGTCGTTCTCGGGCGGTCTGCTCAACAATTACTCGCTTACGTACGGGGCGAACGGCTCGTTCACGTTGACGGCGACGAAGACGGGGAGTACCGAGGCCGGCAGCACCAGCGTCACCGTGCTGGCGCCGCTCGCGGTCACGGCCACCACGCCGGCGAACAGCACCACGGGCATCGATCCGAGCGCGAACCTGACCGTCACGTTCAATCGCACCGTCACCGCGACGACGAGCTCGTTCTCCATCGCGTGCCCGTCGGGAACGCCTCAAACCTTCAGCGTCAGCGGCTCGCCCGGCACGACGATCACGCTCACGCCAACGGGCGGGCTGGCCGCCGGGCAAAACTGCGTGTGGACGATCGTGGCGGCGCAGATCACCGACAACTCGCACTTCCATCTCGGTGCGGACGTGACGGTGAACTTCGCCACCGAGCTTTCGTTGAACGCCGATACGTACACGCCGCACGTGATCGGAAACGTCTCGGTCAATACGGCGAACGCATCCACGCCGTTCAGCGTCACGTCGAACGACGTGATCGGCGCGGGGGACAACATCACCGCGTACGGCAGCAGCGGAACCTTGAACGACCACGTCTCGGCGCACGGTGGCACGATCGTCATGCAGACGACCGGCACGACTCGCGGCCAGTTCACGTACGACCCGCCGGCCGGCTTCCACGGCAGCGATACGTTCACGTATACAGTGACGACGAGCGCCAACGTCACGGGCACGGCAACCGTCACGCTGACCGTGGACACGCCGGTGTGGTTCGTGAACAACAACGCCGGCGCATGCAGCTCGAGCTGCGACGGACGATTGTCGCATCCATTCCAGTCGCTCGACAACTTCGCCACGGTCAATGACGGCGGTACCAATCATCCGGCGGCGGGGCAGGTCATCTTCCTGTACGAGAGCAGCACGGACTACACCCCCACCTTGGGGACCTTCACGCTGCTCGACAATCAGGTTCTCGTTGGCCAGGACGCATCGAGCACGCTCGCGACGATCTACGGAACGACGCCGCCTGCCGGCAGCACGGCGTTCCCGACGATGAATTCGGCGAACGCGACCGTCACGCAAATCGTCGGTGGCGTGCGATTGACGTCGACGAAGAGCGGCACGATTCGCGGTCTGACGATCGCCGGTACGGCGACCGCCAATCCGCTGTCGAACAATTCGTTTGGCACGCTCACGTTCGCGGACGGCTCGACCGCCGCGGCCGACGTGACGATTACGCAGACGAACGGCACGGCAATCGATCTCACCGGCGGTGCCGTGAGCGGCGCGCTGCTGAGCGTCAGCGGCTCAGGCGGCACCAACGCGATCAAGCTGAACACGATTACCGGAACTCTAAACATGCAGGGCGGGTCGCTCGGCGGCACGTCGCCCCTCGTGTTCACCAGCGGCACCGCGGCGGTGACGTACGCGGGTTCGATTACGACGACGGGCGCCGGCGCCGCCGTGCAATACGACAGTCACACCGGCGGCTCGCTGACCGTGTCAGGCGCCGTCAGCTGCACGAGTAGCTGCACTGGTATCACGGCCAGTTCGAACTCCGCCGGCACGCTCACGCTGAGCGGTGCGAATACGCTCACCACGTCGACCAACGATGCGATCAAGCTCGCGACCAACAGCGGAACGTTCGCCTTTGCGTCGAGCGGTGGTCTCGCGATCACGACGACGACTGGCTTGGGCGTGAATGCGACGGGCGGCGGCACGCTGACCGCAACGGGCACGAACACGATCAGCGCGACCGGGTCCGCGATGACGCTGAGTGGTGTCACGATCGGCTCGTCCGGATTGAACTTCTCGTCGGTGAGCTCGAGCGGCGGCACGAACAATCTCTCGTTCACAAACGTGGCGTCGACCGGCGGCGGCACGGTGGCAATCAGCGGCGGCACACTGAGTGGTGCGAGTGGGAGCTCGGTCGCCGTCGATCAGGGCGCCGCCGCGATCTCGATTGCATCAGACATCACGAAGACTTCCGCCGGGTTGATCACGTCGGTCACGAATCGTTCCGGCAATACCACGTTCTCGGGCACGCTTTCCTGCTCGTCGTCCTGCACGGGCATTGCCGTTGGCGGAAACTCGGCTGGGACCACTGCCTACAGCGGCGCGCAGACGGTGACCGCGGTGAAGATCGGCAGCAACTCCGGCGCGACAGTCGATTTCAGCGGGACGGGGCTCACGGTGAACGGGACGTTCGCCGATACCGTTGCCGGGACGATCGCCGTGCATGGGACGACGAACACGATCAACGCGGGCGCCGCCGCCGCCATGGTGCTGAGCGGCGTGACTGTCGGCTCGAGCGGCGTTTCGTTCGGCACGGTCAACTCGAGCGGCGGCAAGAACCTGCGGTTCGTCAACGTTGCGAACACGAGCGGCAGTACCGTGTCGATCGCCGGGGGCGCGCTTTCGGGTTCCAGCGCCACAGACTCCGCCGTCGTGATCAATCAGGGCACCGCTCCGATCTCGATCGGAGCAACGGTCTCGAAGTCCACGACTGGCCTCGTCGCGTTCGTCGGCAATCGCAGCGCGAACGCGACGCTCAGCGGTGCGCTGACGTGCAGCTCGAGCTGCACCGGCGTCAAGGTCAACGGCAACACCGGTGGCACGACAACGTTCAGCGGCGGGGGCAGCTCGATCACCGCCGGCGGCAGCAATCCCGCCATCGAGCTCACGTCCAACACTGGCGCGACGATCGCGTTCAGTGGCGGCACGCTCGCCCTCTCGTCGGGCACGAACAAGGGGCTCGACGCCGAGAGTGGCGGCACCGTGACCGTGACCGGCAGCGGAAACACCGTTACGTCGTCGAGCGGCACGGCGGTCTATATCTCGAGCACCGACATCGGCTCGAGCGGCGTGTCGTTCCAGAGCGTCAATGTCACCAGCACGGCCACGAACGGCATTTTCCTGAGCAGCACGGGCACGGCGGCCGGCAACGGCAGCTTCGCGGTGACCGGCAATACGACGAGTCCTCAAACGTGCACGCAAAGCGTTCCGACGTGCGACGGCGGGCACATCAACGGCACGAACGGCAGTGATGGTACGACTGACGGTATCGGTGTGTATCTGAGCAGCACCAAGAGCCCGTCGTTCACGCGCATGCACATCGACGGCACGCATCAGAACTTCGGTCTGTTCGGCACCAGCGTCAGTGGCATCACGCTCGACAACGTCGTCATGGACGGCACCTATGGCACCAACGCGGCCGACGACGAGGGCACCGTGTCGCTGCTCAATCTCGCCGGCACGGGCACCGTCACCTCGGGCTACTACGCGAACGGAAAAGAGAACAACGTTCGCGTACAAACCAACTCCGGCTTGGTGACGCTCAACGGCCTCACGTTCAGCGGCACGACGTTCGGCGTGACCCAAACGGGCGCGGACGCCGGGCTCTACATCCAATCCGACTTGGGCACGAGCACCGTCACGGTGAACAACAGCAGCTCGTTCCTCGGCGGACACACCAACAACGTCGACGTCCGTGCGAACGGCAGCGGCACGCTGACGTTCTCGCTCCAGAACAGCTCGTTCTTGAACAACCAAACGAGCGGCTCAGCCACGTTCTCTAACATCAACTTGGCGGCCGGTGCCGACGGTTCCGACGCGACCGGGAGCCTCACGTACACGATTTCCGGCAACACGCTGACCGGCTCGAAAGCATCCGCGATCAATCTCGAGAAGGACCTCGGCTCGATAACGATCAACGGAACGATCAGCGGCAACACGATCGGCAGCGCGGGCACCAACGATGGCTCGTCGCTGGGCGCCGGCATCCTCGTCCAGCACGCGGCGGGCGGATCGCACAGCGTGAAGATCGACGGCAACGACATCTCTCACTACACCAGCGACGGAATCACCGCCCTCTTCGCGGCTCCGTCGAACGGAGCGACGGCCGGCAACACCGGCACCATGACGTTCACGATCACCAGGAATACGATCCACGCGCCGAACACGGTCAACATAAATGTCGAAGGCATCCGCCTCGATCCGAACAACGCCAACGCAACCCACTCGATGTGCGTGAACTTCGGTCACACCACGGGAGGGGCCAACGTCCTCACCGGCAGTGCTCGGGGCTCGGGCGCATCGTTCGACTTCGGGCCGTCAGGTACGGGTGCCGGCGGAACGTTCAAGATGTTGGGGCTGACGGACCTCACCAACACCGGCATCCAGAACCTCGGCAACGCAGACAATGGCGTGTTGGACGGCTTCGCCGACATGCAGAGCGTCACGATCGCGAGCGGTAGTGGTTGCACCTTCCCGTAGTACAACTCCAGCCCGCGGCGGCCCGTTGCGCCGCGCGTGTTTCCCACCGTAGCACCGCAGGTCGAATCAATTTCGGCAGTCGCAGTACCACCCGTGCCACCGCTGGCGCAGGGTGTTCTTCGCGTTGCGGTCCATCCACTCCTTCACTCACCGGAGCCTGCATGTCCGATCAATTCCTCGGCGAAATCAGGATGATCTCGTGGAACTTCGCACCCAAGTACTGGGCGTTCTGTGACGGTCAAACCATGGCGATCAACCAGAATCAGGCGCTGTTCGCTTTGCTCGGTACGACGTACGGTGGAAACGGCGTGGCCACCTTCCAACTCCCCGATCTGCGCAGCCGCACGCCCATGGGCTGGAGCACGAGAGTGAGCCCCAACACTCTCGGCCAGGTCGCTGGAACCGAGTCGCACACGCTCTCTGTCCAGGAGATTCCCGTGCACACCCACATCTTCAACGGAACGAAGACGAACGGGACGAGCAATCAACCGGTGGCAAACGGCTGGGTGGGAGCATATCCCACCGGCTTTGGAGCGGCGCCGACGAAACTGGACAATCAGACGACGATGGAGCCGAGTACCATCGGGTCGGCGGGCGGCAACGTCGCGCATGAGAACCGGCAGCCATTCCTGTGCATCCCGTACGTCATCGCGCTGTCCGGCGTGTTCCCTTCGCGAAACTAAGGAGCGCTCACCATGGATCCATATCTCGGCGAAATCCGGTTATTTGCCGGTACCTTCGCTCCGCTCGGCTGGAACTTTTGCGACGGCACGCTCGTCGCGATTTCAACCAACGACGCACTGTACGCCCTCATCGGAACGGCGTTCGGCGGCGACGGGCAAACCACCTTCGCGCTTCCCGATTTGCGGGGACGCGTGCCCATTCACCAAGGACGCGGGCAAGGCGGTCTGAGCCCGTACGTCATCGGCCAGACTGGCGGCACCGAACAGGTGACGCTCACCGCGCAGAACATTCCGGCGCACACGCACACCTTGGCTGCATCCAAGGACACCGGTACGACGCCCGACCCGACCGGTATTCTCATCGCGAAGGCACCCGACGACTGCAAGATCTTCATTGAACGGGGCGCGAATACCGCATACAACCAGCAGCACATCTCACCGTCGAACGGCGGGGGCCAGCCGCACGACAACAGACAGCCGCTCGTCGCCATCAACTACATCATCGCCATGGCCGGCATCTTCCCGTCTCAGTCCTAGGAGAACCACCACATGTCTGAAGCGTTTCTTGGAGAGATGCGGCTGTTCGGCTTCAACTTCGCGCCGATGAATTGGGCGCTAGCCAACGGCGCGATCATGGCGATCCAGCAGAATACGGCGCTGTTCTCGCTGCTCGGCACGAATTTCGGCGGCGACGGCGTCCGCACCTTTGGATTACCCGACGTCAGCAACAACGTGATCGTCGGCGCGGGCGACGGACCGGGCCTCTCCCCCTACGTGGTCGGCGAGCAGACAGGCGAAAACGCCGTCACGATCACGACGCTGAACATGCCGCCCCACACGCACAGCTTCAACGGCGGCAGCTTTCGCAACAATGGCGATTCGAACACGCCGGGCCCGAAGGTCGTGTATGGGAACGTGGCGGACTCGAAATGCACGCCCTACATCCCGGCGAATGCGACCCCCGCGCCGACGATGGTCCCGATGCTGCCGACCGCGCTCACGCCGTTCGGCTCCGCCTCGCCCCTCGCACATACCAACACGATGCCGACGCTCGTGATCAACTTCTGCATCTGTATCAACGGCATCTTCCCGCCGCGGCAGTAGCATGCCGCACACTCTCCGGCCCGTTCACGACGGCGACCTCGAGCTCCTCTATCGGATTTACGCCAGCACGCGTGCCGAGGAGCTCGCCGTCGCCCCGTGGACGGCCGAAGAGAAGGAAGCGTTTCTGCGCATGCAGTTTCAGGCGCAGCATCGCTATTACGCCGAGCATTACCGCGAAGGCTCGTTCGACGTGGTGCTCGTTGACGACGAACCAGCGGGCCGCCTCTACGTCTATCGCACGACGCGCGAGATTCGCATCGTCGACATCGCGCTGCTCCCGGAATTCCGCGGGCGCGGTCTCGGCGAACGGATGCTGCGCGATCTCTTCGCCGAGGCAGACCGCGCCGGCAAGATCGTGAGCATTCACGTCGAGCACCAGAATCCCGCGCGACGCTTGTATGATCGGTTGGGGTTCGTCGCCGTCGAGGACGGCGAGGAACACCCGGTCTACATTCGCATGGATCGCCCGCCGGCTGCACCGCCGGCGACGGCGACGCTCAGTTAGCCGAATACCGCCTGGAGCCGGCCGCCCCTGGCGTCCGGCAGGATGGGCACGAGGAAAATCTCGAGCGAGCCGAGGGCGCCCTCCAGACAGTAGTTCGCCTGGCCGAGCATGACGCCGGCGGGCGGCCGGAAGATCAGGCTGAACGGCGCGCGCGTGCGCCGAGCGTCGTGGTCGCCCGGCGCGCCCGAAACTTCCTCGAGCGTCAGCGGCAACGATTGGCCGTCCGGAAACCGCACGTGGAACGTGCTGCCCACGTGCGGTCGAAAGGCTTCGATGGTCAAGTCGCCGGACATTCGTTTTTTATAATTAAAGAATTAGTATCACGGATTCGGCGGGCCGCCGGCGCCGCTGCCGCCCGTCATCGGCGTCCCGATCCCGCCGCCCGGTCCGATCAGCTGCACCGGACGCGCCGCTTCGCCCGTCGGCGTCTTCTTCTTCAGGAACGGCACCCCGTTGGCGATCCAGTCCGCCGCCGGCGCATCTTTCAGATAGTGATCGTAGAACTGATGCATCCGCACTTCGACGTCGTACTGATTGTCGTAGCGCGAGAACCCGTGGCCCTCGCCCTCGTACGACAGAAAGATCACCGGCTTCTTGAGGAAGCGCAGTGCGTTGTAGAACTCCACGCCCTGCAACCACTCCGTCGATCCATCGTTCGTGCCCTGGAGAATGAGCAGCGGCGTGTTCATGTCCTTCGCGTGGAACACCGCCGACTGATCCATGAACAACTGGAGATTGTCGTACGGATTCGTTCCAAAGCGTCCCTGCCCGTTGATGTCGTAGTTGTGCTGGTTGGTGCCCGTCGTCTTCCACAGCTGGTTGAAGTCGGCGATGAGATCCACCGCCGCCGCGCGAATCGCGATCGCCGCGAACATCTTCGACGTCGTCGAGATGTACGCGCCGCCCTGGCCGCTGAAGCTGCCGCCGTGCAGGCCGACGCGCTTCGGGTCGGCGTACCCCAGCTCTTCCACCCGTCTCACGGCTGCCTCCACCGAATTGAGATGGTCGGTGTGCGTGTGGCCCGTATGCAGATACACATCCGGCAGCAGCACGAGATAGCCGTTGCTCACATAGTCGACGTACTGCGGCGCGGACGCATAGCGCGGCACCTCGTAGCGGTTCTGCTGGTCCGACAGCTTCTCGTAGTAGTACACGAGCATCGGCAGCTTCTGGCCCGGCTGATAATCATCCGGAATCGCCAGCGTGCCCTGCAGCGGATGACCGTCCTTGTCCTTGTAGTCGATCAACACGCGGTGGCCCCAGCGGAACTCCGACTGCTGCGGGTTCGCGTCGGTCAGCCGTTCGGGATTAGCAAACTTTGAATTCGTTACCCAGTAGTCCGGGAAGTCCACGAACGTCTCGCGCGTCACGAGCACGCGGTCGGCGTTCTTCGCCTTGATCGGCCGCCCGAAGTACCGGTCCTCGTACACGAGCGGCGTCAGCGTGTCGCCGTCGAGCTGATAGAAGCCGGCTTTCTTGCTGTGCGTGCCGAACGCCGTGAGCAGGATGGGCTTCGAGAGATCGATCGTCGCTGCCGCGGCCCCGCGGCCACCACGACCGCCGCCGAACCCGCCCGCCCCCGCACCGTCCTCGTTGTCCATCGCCTGATAGCGGAAGCGAATCTCGTTCCTCGTGCCGGCGCCGTTCGTCAGATTGCGCGGTGTGCCCGACCCGTCGAGCGACACCACCCACAGATCGTCGCGGTGATCGAGCACCACCGACTTGCCGTCCTTCGTGAACCCCGCGACACCGTATGCCGGCTTCTCGCCTGGATGATCGTCTTCGGCGTCGACGAAGCTCACAGGTGCCTTGGCGGTGATGTTCACATGCCGGTTCGCCGCGAGATCGTACGACCACACCTGCTTGTCCTTCCAGTACAGGAAGTACTTCCCGTCGGGCGAGAGACCGAACGTGCGCTGCTGTGCCTTGAGCAGCGGCGTGCGCTCGCCGGTCGTGGTGCTGACGCGATAGACGTCCGACATCTGCGGCGCCGAATCGTCGATGTATGCCTTGTCGTCCTGGCCGACGGCCCAGTTGCCGTCCTTCCCAACCTGCACGCGATCCATCTTCGCGTCAGCCAGCGGCACCACTCGCTTCTGCGCGAGCACCACCGTCGCGGCGTACGTGCGGTTGCGATCCTGCTGCGCGCGTACCATCTGCACGGGCTGGATGTACGGATCCTTCCAGTGCCACACGTCGACGTTGCCCACCGGCTCCGCCGCCGCCGTCGTATCGCGACGCGGCGCGGCTTCCTGTTCCTTCAATCCCACGAAAATCTTCGAGTGATCCGGGCTCCACGAGAGCGTGCCCTTGTCGCTGATCACCATGCTGTCGGCAAGCCCCTTAAGCGCCGCGCGATCGAGCACCGCCACCTGCGGTTCACCGTCGACGCGCGCGATCGCCACGAGCGCATTCTCGCGCTCCGTGAAGCCGCGACGATCGACGCCGCGGAGCGCGGCGAGCGCGCTTCCCGAATCATCCCACGTGAGCCGGCTGTAATCGGCGCGCGTGTTGTCGAGCGTGCGCCGCTGCCACGTTCCCGTCGACTCGAGGTAAATGCCGTTGCCCTCGCGATCGGCCGCCGACACCGTGAACGCCAGCAGCTGCCCGTTGTGGCTGAACTCGGCCGCGTTCACGCTGCCGACCAGCTCGTCCACGCCGTCGTGCAGGTGGCGAAGGATCATGTCCGTTCCGTCGACGCGCGCCGGCGGTGCGCCCGCGCCCCGGCCCCCACGCCCGCCGCCGCCCGCCGCGCCTCGGCCCGCTGGCGCGTCGGGGGCTTGACCGGCGCGCGCCTTGCGCACCATCAACGCCGCCGAACCTTTAGAGAACGCGAATGACGCGACGTTGTCCCATCCAACCGTTGCGCCGGTGGTGAGATTCCGCAGCTCGACACGCGACGGTCCTTGCGGCGCGCCACCGCGGCCGCCGCCTTCCGGCGCATCGCTCGGCTCCGCTGCACCGCGGCGCGACGCCGTCGCCGCGGAGACGAAGTACGCCACCCAGCGAGAGTCGTCGGAGAATTGCGGGCGATTTCCGCGCGCGATCTTCGTTTCGCCGCTCGTCGCGAGACTCTTCACGTACAATGTGTCGTCGACACTCCGCTGCTGATACGCGAACGTGGCCCACGCCCCGTCGTCGCTCAGCGACACGTCGCGAATGGAGCGCCACTTCGCGTAGTCGGCCACGGTCATGCCGCGCTTCGTGTCGTCGCGCCGCGGATTGGGCGTCGCCTTGCCCGCCTGTGAAACGCCGTTGCGATTGCCTTGCGCGGGAAGAATCGTCGCCGCCATCGACAGCGCGGTGGAGATCGCGGTCAGCGGGACGATCGTGCGGAAAAACGGGGAGCGCATGACGGAATTCTCCAGGCGTTGCGCGGGGTGTGGGGCGGGTCGATCTTGCCTTGATGACTACGGCCAGCGATCCAATTCAGTTGACGGCGCAGCTAATGTCAATCGATTCCACGAGCGGCCGTGAAAGCGCGGTGATCGATTGGCTGGACGGATACCTCGCCAGCCAGGGTTGGCGCACACAGCGCATCGCGGTCACACCGGGGCGCGATGATCTCTACGCGACCGCGCATCCGGCGCCCCTGGTGACGCTGTCCACGCATCTCGACACGGTACCGCCGTTCATTCCGCCGACCGTGGACGGCTCGCGCATTTACGGCCGCGGTGCGTGCGACGCGAAAGGCATCGCCGCCGCCATGATCGTCGCCGCCGAGCGATTGCGCGCCACCAACGCGCCGGTCGCGCTCCTCTTTGTCGTTGGCGAAGAAGTCACCCACGACGGCGCGCACGCCGCGAACGATGCGTTCGCCGCGGGGCTCGTTCCGCCGTCGAATCGCTATCTCATCAACGGCGAGCCCACCGAAAGCACGCTCGCCGTTGGTACCAAGGGCGCGATTCGCGTCATCGCGCGCACGGCGGGGCAGGCGGCACATTCCGCGTATCCGCACCTTGGCCAGTCCGCCACGCGGGACTTGGTACACCTGCTCGCCGAGCTCGACGAGCTCGAATTCCCGTCCGATACTCTCCTCGGGGAAACCACCGTCAACATCGGCGGATTGTCCGGTGGGGTGGCCGACAACGTCGTGGCGCCGTCCGCCGAGGCACGGTTGATGATCCGCCTCGTGACGCCGCCGCAGACGGTGGTGGACATCATCGAACGCTGGGCGGACGGTCGGGCAACCCTGGAGTGGGGTCCGATGGTCCCACCGGTACGGCTCGGGGTCGTTGACGGATTCAAGTCCTCGGTTGCAGCATATGCCACGGACATTCCCGCGCTGACCAACTGGGGACAGCCGTTGTTGTTCGGACCGGGTTCCATTCACGTGGCGCATCGCGATGATGAGTTCGTGGACGTCACAGAGCTGCAGGCGGCGGTGGACGCGTATGAACGAATCGTTCGCGCGGTGTTGGAGAAGGAGCTGGCGTAACGGTTCGCTGCTCGCGAGCGCCGCGGTTTCCGGCTGCATCGCGGCACACGTCGTGTCCACGCCGGTGATTTCGCGCGGCGTCGCGGGTATCGTGTACGACAGCCTCGCGCACACCGCCCTCAAAGGCGCCACGGTTCAATTCGTCGACGCCGAGCATCCGCAGGCTCGGCCAGTCTCGCTCCAGACCAACGAACGTGGCGAGTATGCCGCGGAGAATCTGCCGCCCGGCCGCTATCTGGCGACCTTCTATCATCACGCGCTCGACTCGCTCGGCCTGCGCGCGAACGCGACGATGGTCGACGTCACGCGCGGCGGGGCGTGGCTGCCGCTGTCGATTCCGTCCGCGGAGCACCTGCGAACGATCGAGTGCGGTGCCAAGGCCATCACGGATTCAGCCGGCGTCATGGTTGGCCGCGTGTTCGATGCGACGTCGCACACCGTCGCTCCCGACGCCGACGTCAGCGCGCGCTGGTCGGAGATCGACTTCACGCGGGGACGCGGAGTCACGGCGCGCCCGGTGAGCACCGCCGCTCATACGACTGACGAAGGCTGGTTCGTGCTGTGCGGCGTCCCGCCCAACGTCGAAGTCACGCTGCTGGCGGCGCGGCGCGACGACCGCACGGGGGCCGTCGCGGTACGTGTGCCCCCCAACGGCGTCGCGCAGCACGATCTGTTCATCGGCGGCCCGGTGCGCGTCGCCATTCGCGGCAACGTCGTCGGCAGCAACGGCGGTCCCATTCCGCACGCGCACGTGTCGATCGACGGTGGCGACGACCTCGCCGCCGACGACAACGGGGTGTTCACAGTGGTCGCCGGGCGCGCCGGCACGCAAACGCTCGTCACGCGCGCGATCGGGTTCTTCCCCGACGAACGGCCCGTCAACGTCATTCCCGACAGCGTGCAGTGGGTCGAGATCACGCTGCCGACGATCATGTCGGTGCTCGATACGGTGAAGATCAACGGCAAGCGCATTCGCGACATGGACAATGGCTTCGAGGCACGGCGCTCGGCCGGAATCGGCAGCTTCTTTACGGCGAGCGACCTGACGGCGATGTCGATCAGAAGCGTGACCGAGATTCTCGAACACTCGGCGCGGACGCCCATGGTACGCATGGCGAACGGCAAGCTGGGCGTGCGCATTCGCGGCGAGCCGTGCTTGCCGGTGCTGTACCTGAACGGTATGGGCCTGCCGGTGCTCGAGGACATCGACGAGCTGAATCATCTCGTGGACCTCGAGGACATCAAGTCGATGGAGATCTACACGCCGGCCGAAGCGCCGCGCGAATTCGAGCGCCGCAACCAGTGCGCGGTCATCGTCGTCTGGACGCGCCACTGACCTTCGCGGGCCATACCGTTTAGACCAATACTTGTGTTTTAGTACCAAATGGTACTATCTTGCCGCTACCGACGACGGCAGGCGACATGGTCATTCGCGCACCCAATACCGCACTCGCTCCCGAGCTGGGCTCGCTCGACCCCGCGGCCGTGGCCCGGGCCGGGCTCTCCACCTTCTATCGCATCTGCGACGAATGGGGCCTCGACGCCCCGCAACAGATGGCGCTCCTGGGCCTCACCTCGCGCACGACGTTCTTCCGCTGGAAGAAATCGGCGCCCGGCGCCCTGCCGCCCGACACGCTGGAGCGGTTGTCCCACGTGTTCGGCATTTATAAGAGTTTGCGAATACTGCTGCCCGACGCGGCCGCGGCCGTGTGGATTCATCGGCCGAACGACGCGCCGCTGTTCGAGGGACGCCGCGCGCTCGATCTCATGCTGAGCGGCGTCGCCGGATTGTTTCTCGTCCGCGCCTACCTCGACGGCGAGCGGGGCGGCGACTTTGCCTGACGTTGCGACGCCGACTGGCGTGGGTATCGTTCCGCTCACCCCGTCGCCCGACCGGCCCATCCCGGTGCGTCGAGTGCACTGGCGCAACGCGGTGCGGATCATCCCGAGCATCTTTCCGCCGATCTCGCTGTTCGAGCGCGTCGCCAGGCCCGCCGATCTCGACGCGGTGCTCGCCATCGAGTCGGCGTTCAATCCGCGCCTGCGCGATGCCGCCGGTGATCTTTCGCTCGTGCCGCGCGACGAGCGCGTCGTCGGCCCGGGCGCGGGCTACATCATGGCGGCGTTCACGCATCTCTCACCGGAAGGCAGCCGCTTCAGCAGCGGCACCTACGGCGTGTTCTACGCGGCGCAGCGCGAATCGACGGCGATCGCCGAGACGCGGTATCATCGCGAGCGGTTCATGCGCGCGACGAAACAGGCGCGCTGCGAGCTCGACATGCGCGTGCTCACGATGACGGTGAAGGCGTCGCTGCACGACCTGCGCGGTATGAAGCGGGTATTACCCGAGGTCTACCGTCTCGACGACTACACGTCGTCGCAGCTCGTCGGCGGCGCGTTGCGCGCGGGCGGCTCGAACGGGATCGTGTACGACTCCGTTCGCCAGGACAGCGGGCGATGCGTGGCGGTGTTCCGTCCGCGCGTGCTGTCGCACTGCAAGGAGCAGAAGCATCTCCGCTACATCTGGGACGGCGCGAAGATCTCGGACGTGCTGGAGATCAAGCGGCTCGGGGACTAAGCGTCATCCTGAGCGAAGCGCGGCGCAGCGAAGGACCCCTTTCGCGGCGGAGCGCTGTTACGCCGCCCCGCGCTCGCCCGCCTTGAGCGGCACGATTCGCTCCGTCTTCCTCGCGATGATCGCGTTCGTCGGACAGTACGCCACGAAGTCGCCGTCGGCCGGAGACCAATCGACCGTCTTCGTGCGCGGATACGCCTTCCCCTGCGCGTCCAATCCCATGAGGTTCGGCGCGAGCGATACGCAGAGTCCGCAGCCGACACACTTCTCGCGATCCACCTCGAGCTCGAACCGCCGTCGCGGATACACACCGCCCGGCTGATCGTAGAACGCGTCGATGTCCTCGAACGCCTTGAGCGCCGCGCGATGTCCTTCTTCGATCGTCGCGGCGATGTTCGTGAAGCTCAACCAGTCCTCGCCGCAGCGCGGACGAATGAGCACCATCGGCGGACCGTTCCAGTGCGTGAGCGGAAACTGCTGCAGCGCGTGCATCATCGTCGTCGCCGCGCGCATGTAGATGTTCGCGAAGCCGAGCGAGAGGCCGTCGTGAATCGGACGCAAGTCGGTGCTGCCCACGTCCACCGCGATGATCAAATCCGCATTCAGCGCGGCCATACCCACCGGCAGATTATCCACGACGCCGCCGTCCACGCACAGCCGCTCGCCGACGTAGCCGGGCGGGAAGTAGCCTGGCAGCGCGCACGACGCGTACACCGCGTCCTGCACGTTCACATCGCGCAGCCCGGGCGCGCCCCAGATGATCGGCGCGCCGCGCTCGAGATCCACCGTGTTCACCAGCAGCGGCTGTGGCAGATCATTGAACGTGCCCGCCGGTACGACCGCACGCGTCAAGTCGCGCAGCGGGTCCTCGAGGTAGATCGACGGAGAGCGCATGCGCTCGAGCAGCATGCCGAAATGATTCAACCGAAAGAGATCGCGCCGCCGAAGCGATGCAGCGCGCTTGTTCAGCTCGTCGATCGGCATGCCGCCCACGCGCGCCGCGGCGAGCATCGCACCGATGCTCGTGCCGGCGTAGAGCGACGGAACGATCCCGCGCTCTTCCATCGCATGCATGACGCCAATGTGCGCGAAGCCCTTCATGCCGCCCCCGCCAAGGACGAGGGCGACGCGACGCGGTTTGTGAGAGGACGAAGTACGGGTCATAGGCTGGGCGAATGGGCGAATGGGCGAATGGGCGAATGGGCGTATGGGCGTATGGGCGTATGGGCGTATGGGCGTATGATGACCTACTACAGACATTTACACTCGTGAGGAAGCAACCGTCACGAGCCATCTAAAACGTCGTTCATACGCCCCGACGCCCCGACGCCCCGACGCCCCGACGCCCCGACGCCCCGACGCCCCTCATTGCAGATACTGATACAACCCGTATAGCCCGATCACCGCTCCCCCGACCATGATGATCGTGCCGGGATCGCCGCCGATGATCGCGCCCGCGATCAGCGCCGCCGCGCCAACCACCATCATCGCACGCGATTGGCCGAGGTGCGGATTGGTCGCCGCCGCGTTCGGGATGAGCGGCCGCACGGTTTCCTGCCGATGCACGCCCGCGCGCATTCCGGTGAGCGACCCTCCCGCGACGCGATCCTCAGCTGTGCGCGGCGTCACAACCTGTGGCACCCGCGGCGCCAGTGCCACGTTCACGGAATCAGCGCGCGCGGACGACGTATCGGACATGAGAGTGAACGCGCCGGATTGCGCGCGTAACGGCGTGACGGCGGCGGCGATCAGGCACACCACCGCGAGATGAATCGAGCGACGCATGGTATTTCTCCTCGTGCGAGTTGCCGGTGACTGCGGAAGAACCGCGCCAGTACGTTACCCACCCCCAACAGCCCTCGGTCAATGGTTCAACGGTGGCGGACACACGGGGCCGCCTCTACTCTTACCGCGTGCCCCGACAAAACAACGAAGCCTCGCTGCTCCGCGCCGTCGGCGTGTGGGGATTGGCAGCCAGCATCGTCAACATCACCATCGGCGGAGGCATCTTCCGCTTGCCGGCCGCCGCCGCCGGCGCGCTCGGCGCCGCGGCTCCGATCGCCTATGTCGTCTGCGCCGTCGCCATGGGCCTCATCGTGCTGTGCTTCGCCGAGGCGGGTAGCCGCGTCTCACTCACCGGCGGCGTGTATGCCTATGTCGAAGTCGCGTTCGGACCGCTCATCGGCTTCGTCACCGGCGTGCTGATGTGGGCCGGCATCACGGCGGCGACGGCCGCGGTGTCGTCCTTCTTCGCCGACGCGCTGGTGGCGCTCATTCCGTCGCTCGCGAATGTGCGCGGAATCGCCATCACGATCATTCTCGTCGCGCTCGCGGCGCTCAACGTCGCCGGCGTGCGCGGCGCGAATCGCTTCAATGCAACCATGACGGTCGCGAAGCTGCTGCCGCTGCTGCTGTTGATCGTCGCCGGCATCGGCGCCGTGAAGCACGAGAATCTCGTCGTCGCGAGCGCTCCGGCCGCAGGCAGCGTCGCCCGCGCCTCGGCGGTGCTGATCTTCGCCTTCCTCGGTGTCGAGACCGCGCTCGTGCCGGGCGGCGAAGTGCATGATCCCGCGCGCACGGTACCGCGCGCGATCTTCATCGCCATGGCGGCGGTGACAATTTTTTATCTCGTCGTCCAGATCGTCACGCAGGGCATTCTTGGCCCCGCGCTCGTTGGACAAAAGACACCGCTCGCCGAAGCCGCGGCGGTCGCGTTCGGCGCCTGGGGACGCACGCTCATACTCGTCGGCATGGCGGTGTCGATGTTCGGCTACATCAGCGGGATGACGCTCGCGGTCCCGCGCACGCTTTACGCATTCGCGCGCGATGGATTTCTCCCCGCGCCGATCGGCGCCGTGCATGCGCGCTTTCACACGCCGCACATTGCGATCATGTTGCAGACCGTGATCGT
This sequence comes from Gemmatimonadaceae bacterium, assembly GCA_035606695.1. Classification (NCBI taxonomy): domain Bacteria; kingdom Pseudomonadati; phylum Gemmatimonadota; class Gemmatimonadia; order Gemmatimonadales; family Gemmatimonadaceae; species Gemmatimonadaceae bacterium. Next base: position 102,837 of record DATNEW010000008.1, on the reverse strand, counting down.
CATCATCCTCGCGGTCAGCGGCAGCTTCGAGCGTCTCGCGATCATCGCCAACGGATCGATTCTCCTCGTCTACGCGGCCTGCTGCATCGCGGTGTTGAAGCTGCGTCGCATGGATGTACACTCGGACGGCGTGCCGTTCCGCGTTCCCTTTTCGGCCATCATACCGGTGCTCGCCTTCATCGTCATCGCGTGGATTCTCTCCACGCTCTCGGCCGACGAATGGAAAGCGCTGCTCGTCATCGTCGGCGTCGCGGTGGTGTTGTTCGCCGCGAGCATGGCGAACCGCCGCGCGGTACACGCCGAGGGCGCCGCGTGACCGATCCGCTGCTGCAGTTTCGCGCCGAGTTTCCAATTCTCGAACGTACGACGTATCTCGTCTCGAACTCGCTCGGCGCCATGCCGCGTGCAGTTCCCGAGCGACTCGCCGAGTACGTGGATCAATGGGCCGAGCTGGGTGTGCGCGCGTGGGCGAAAGGCTGGTGGGAAATGCCCGTGTCGGTGGGCGACGAGATCGCGCCGCTGATCGGCGCCGGCAACGGCGAAGTGGCGATGATTCCCAACGTCACCATCGCGCAGGCGTCGGTGCTGTCGTCGCTCGACTACGGCAATGGCCGCGACACGATCGTGATGACCGAGCTCGATTTCCCGTCGGTGCGCTACGTCTACGATGGCTTGGCACGACGGCTCGGTGCGCGCATCGTGGTCGTCCCGAGCGACGACGGCGTCGGCATCGACACGCAGCGGGTCATCGACGCGATCGATGAACGCACGCGCCTCGTCGCGATCTCGCACGTGCTGTTTCGCTCGGCCTTCATCATGGACGCCGCGGCGATCTGCCGCCGCGCGCATGACGTTGGCGCGCTCGTGTCGCTCGACGCGTTTCATTCCGTCGGCGTGATTCCGGTCGACGTCAAGGCGATCGGCGCCGATTTCCTGAGCGGCGGCGTGCTGAAATGGTTGTGCGGCGGACCAGGCGGCGCGTTCCTCTACGCATCGCCAGAGACGACGAGTGGGTTGTCGCCGGCGTTCACCGGATGGCAGGCGCACGCGAAGCCGTTCGCGTTCGATGCCGAGATGCAGTATGCCGATCACGCGTGGCGTTGGCTCAATGGCACGCCGCCCATTCCGGCATTGTTCGCCGCGATCGAAGGGCCGCGCATCGTGCGGCGGGCAGGGATCGAGCGCGTGCGCGAGAAGAGTGTGCGGCAGACGTCGCGCCTCATCGAGCTCGCGGATGCGCGCGGCTATCGCGTGACCGCGCCGCGCGATCCCGCGCGGCGCGGCGGCACCGTGGCGTTCGACGTACCGCACGCGTACGGCGTCGCGCAGGCGCTGCTGGCAAGCGACGTCATCGTCGACTATCGGCCTGGCGCGGGCATTCGTGTGGCGCCGCACTTCTACACGAGCGATGATGAGCTGGAGCGCGCGGTGGAGATGATCGATGAGATCTTGAAGGAGGAGACGTGGAAGAAGTACGAGGACAAGCGGGCGGTGGTGACGTGATGAATGTCAAAGGGCCCGAAACGCGAACCCGGTCGTCATCCCTCGACCCGCTTCGCTCGCTCGGGATGACAGCCGCGTTACTTGCCGTCTTCTCATCCACCGTCTCAGCCCAATTCACCCATGCCGACACCGCCGCGTTGCATCGCACGCTCGACGGCATCGCCAGCGCACACCATGGCGTGCTTGGCTACTCGGTGCTCAACCTCGATACCGGCGAACGCCTGTCGCTCCGCGGCGATGAAACGTTTCCCACCGCGAGTCTGATCAAGGTTCCAATTCTCGTCACGCTGTACGATCTCGCCGAGAAGCACGAGCTGTCGCTCGACGATCCGATCACGGTCCTGAAGATCGATCAAGTGCCCGGAAGCGGCGTGTTGCAGTTCATGCATTCGGGCATGAGTCTGAGCGTGCACGACGCCGCCGCGCTGATGATCGTCTTGAGCGACAACACGGCAACGAATCTCATTCTCGACAAGGTCGCCATTCGCCGCGTCTGGACGAAGATGGAATCGCTTGGCCTTCCGCACACGAAGGTGCATTCCAAGACGTTCCAGCGATTCACCAGCGTCGCGATGGACAGCTCGGTGAAGTACGGCCTCGGCGTCACGACGCCGAACGAGATGGCGCACCTCTTTGAATTGCTCGCGCAGGGACGCGCGGTCAGTCCGGCCGCGGATTCGGCGATGCTCGATCTGCTCGCCAATAACGCCGACGGCGAACAGATGCAGCGGTACGTCGAGGGTGTGAGCGCGCCGCACAAGACGGGCTCGACTGATTCGGTCCGCACCGAATGCGCCCTGTTCCGCCTGCAATCGCGCGTCGTCGCGTGCGGCCTCACGAAGCAGAATGCGGACACGCGCTACTTGCCGGACAACGAGGCGCACCTGACGCTCGGAAAGCTCGGCGCCGCGATAGTATCCGCCTGGCCCAAAAAGCCGTAAGCCGCCGCCCCGACGCCCCGACGCCCCGACGCCCATACGCCCATACGCCCATACGCCCATACGCCCGTCGTCCAATGGCCCACAGTATGCCCTTCTCGACCACAGGAGGGTAACTGATGTCACTGAAGTCACTTCGCCGCATCCTCGTCGCCGCCGCGTTCGTCGGAATCCCCGGAATCGCCAGCGCGCAATTCACGACGTTCATTCCGCCGAAGAACAAGGCCGCCGACTCGGTCAAAGCCGCGGTCGCCGTCCAGCAGCAGATGCAGTCCGACAGCATCTCACACGCGCAGATCGCCAACATGCGCACGTGGGTCGACTCGGCCGCGGGCGTCACGCCGGCGCCGGTTACCGCCGCCGATTCGCTCTCCAACGGCGCCGCGACGACGTCCGCCGCCGCCGAAACGACGACGTTCCGCAACGGCACGCGCGCGCCGGCAACAGCGAGCGATCTGCCGCTCTTCGCGCTCATCGGCACCGGCGCACTTCTGCTCGGCACGATCCTGCTGCGCGGCGGCACGCCGGCGCGCGATCGTGCGTAGACAGCTGGGCCTCGCGCTCTGCGTCTCCGGCGGCCTGATTCTCTCGGCCACCGGTGGACGCTACGCGTTCGGAGCGTATCGGGCCGACCAGGCGCGCACCGCCTGGGATGAGTCGCAGGCGCACAGCGCGGTGGCGTCGGCGCGTTCGGCTGCGTTGAATCGCGGCCCGCGCGAAATGCTCGTCGCGGGCGCGCCCATGGCGCACATCATCATTCCGCGCATCGGGCTCGATGCGATCGTGCTCGAAGGTGTGAGCGACGACGAGTTGAACGCCGGACCAGGCCACCTGCCCGGCAGCGCATACCCCGGCGAGCCCGGCAACGCCGTGATTTCGGCGCATCGCGATCGACACTTCAATCATCTCGATGCGCTCGCCATTGGCGACACCGTGGTCACGGAGTCCGATTCGCGCGTGACGACCTGGCGGATCGTCGCGAGACGCGTGATCGACAAGAACGATCCCGCGCTGTTTCGCACGCCGGACGCGACGCTGACGCTCACGACGTGCTGGCCGATTCGATACTTCGGCCCGGCGCCCGAGCGATTGATTCTCACCGCCAAACCTTTGCATCGGTCGCAGCCTCAGAGCTGAGCCGCCGAGCGAGGGGGCGCAGTACTTTCCCCGCATGAACGAACTCATTCGCGTCCTGCCGGCGATCGCCGACGCGCTCGCGCACGGACGGCCGGTCGTCGCGCTCGAGAGCTCGGTGCTCGCCCAGGGGCTGCCGATTCCGCAGAACCGCGCTGCTGCCGAGCAAATGGTGCGCGCCGTGGAGGGGGGTGGTGCCGTCGCGGCTATCACCGCGGTCGTGAACGGCACGCCCACGATCGGTTTGACTCCGCCGCAGCTGGAGCGCTTTCTCGGGCGTGATGGTGTTCGCAAAGTGTCTGCGCGCGATTTGGCCCCCGCGATCGCGAACGGCGACGACGGTGCGACGACGGTGGCTGCAACGTTGTCGCTGGCGAGTCAGGCTGGAATCGAAGTGTTTGCCACCGGCGGAATCGGTGGTGTGCATCGCGACTCGCCGTACGATGAGTCGGCCGATCTCGCGGAGCTCTCGCGAACACCGATGATCGTCGTGTGCGCGGGCGCGAAATCCATTCTCGATCTCGGCGCAACGTGGGAACGACTGGAGAGCCACGGCGTGCCGGTCGTCGGCTATCGCACGAGCGAGCTGCCGGGGTTTTTCACGGCGCAAACAGGCATTCCGCTCGACACGCGCGCCGACGACGCGGAGCGCATCGTGAAAATTTGGCGAGCCCATCGTGCGCTTGGCAGAACGCAGGCGTTGTTGGTCGTTCAGCCGCCGCCGGCGGCGTACGCGCTCGATGCGCGGGCCGTGGAGAATGCGGTCGCTGAGGCGCAAACTTTAGCGCGGCGTGAGGGCGTCGTGGGCGCGAAAGTAACCCCCTATCTACTGAGTGCCGTAACTCGTTTGACGAAAGGCACTTCGCTCGACGCCAATCTGGCCCTCCTCGAACAGAATGCGTCGCTCGCCGGACGCATTGCAACGATGTGTGCCGAGTCAGCGTGAGGGGTTCAGAGAGTCTCGATAATTGGGCCTGAAGCAGCTGAAGTGTGGAGCGTGCACCGCAACGGTGTTCCTCCCTTCATCGGTCCAAGCGCTCTCCGCTCCACACTTCGCGCTTTGCTTTGATTTGCCATTGAACTTCGCGGCTCCCTGATGGTACTATAGCAGTACCCTCATGAGCTGGAGGCTTGCTGACGATGGCCACCCCGTTCCTGAGTTCTGAGGAGTACGACGAACGCGCGCATCAGCTCTATAACGAAGGGCAGTATGACGAGGCGCTCACCGTACTTCGTGAAGGACTCACGCTCTATCCGAATTCGGTGGAGCTGCATGTAGGGGTCGGATACGCCCAGCTCGCGCGCGAGGAATACGCTTGGGCCCGCCACTCCTTCGAGCAGGCGCTCGTCCTTGAACCCGAACATGAAGATGGGCTTGCCGGTCTCGGCGAAACCCTGCTGAAGCTCGGTCAGGATGTCGCCGCCCAGCGGTGTTTCCGTCGGACGCTCGAGCTTGGTTACGCGGATGACGTCGATCTCATGCTGCAGATCGGACGGTCGCTCTTCCGCGAGGGGTCACTTCGAGAGAATCAGGGCTTCTTCGAGACCGCGAAGGAGTTCTTCGAGACCGCGTCGCAGCAAGTGCCCGACTCGGCGGAGGCGATTGCGTGTGTTGGTTACGCGCAGCATCGGCTGGGCGACGACGACGCGGCCATTGGCTCGCTCCGCCGCTCGCTGCAGCTGGATAGCGATCATGCGGAAGCGCGGATCTACCTCGCCAACATCCTGTACGATCAGGGTGAGTACGAGGCGGCGCTCTATCATTTCGAGCGCACGAATCCCGAGGATCATTGGGACGAGTTGGGCATCTGGCGGTTGATCGAGCTCAAGCGCTCGCTCTATCGCCTCGAGGAGAGCGATCCCGAGATCAAGCCGTGGGACGAGCGTCTCGCGGAGCTCGCCGGTGATCTGGACGACGTCGATACGATGTTGATGGAGCTGGAACCGCGCTCAGGCGCGGATACTGCACCGGCGGCTGAAGCTCGAGGCCAGCTCGAGCTCTTCGGCAGCTTGCTGAGCTCTCTCGCGGAGCACAAGCAGGACGAAACGGGGGAGGGAAGTGCCCTCGCTGTGCCGGAGCACCAGATCATCGCGTCAGACGGGACCCCGTTCCATGGGTCCTGGGAGGACATCGTGCGTCGTATGCGTGACGAGAAGGGCAATCCTGCGCATTCGGTGCAGGAATACATGAGCGGAGTGTCGCAACACGGCTTCCGCCAGACGGGAGTTCGCATCCCGACACACGACGCGGAGAGCTTTCTCCGCGGCAGCGCGAAGGCCGGGCTCATCCAGATCGTTCGGTGAGCCCAGGCACCACTCCCACGCAGCGAAGCGCACGCGCCGCACTCGATGCGGCGCGCCCCGCCGTCGCCCGCCTGGACGCGACGCGCGGGACTGAAGATCTCGCAGCCGATTTGATCGAGACGTGGAGCGCGGTGGAAGCCGCGCTTCGTTCGCTCGTGGGAGCAAGCGCGGCGAGCGCGCTTACGGGCCAGGCATTGATTCGCGAAGCACGACAGCGTCAAATGCTCAACTTCGATCAGGCGAACTCGCTCGCCGAGTTCGAGGCGGTGCACACGCGATTGCAGGACACCGCGTATCGCGCGACGGAGAGCGACGTCAACTCGGCGCGAAATGCGTACCTCAAGCTCGACGCGGCGTTGATGGGCGACATCGAGCCCGAGCGTAGCGCGCCGATCGGCTCCGGCTACGCCGCCGCACCGGCGGCAGCCGCAGCTGCGGCAGCCGCAGCTGCGGCTGCCGCAGCTGCGGTTGCACCGACCGAACCGGTCGTCGTGAGCACGTCGACCAGCCGGCGGTTTCCGCGCTGGCTCGTTCCCGCCGTCGTTCTCGGCGTGATCGTCATTGGGATCGCCGCGTACTTCAGCTTCGCGCCGCGCGGCAATTCGGATATGGATCAGGGCATCACGGCATATCGCGCCGGTCAGCGCGAAGTCGCGGTGTCGGCGTTCACGAAAGCGTCGCGTGACGACCCGAAGGCGCCCCTGCCGCACATCTGGCTTGCGCGCATGGCGCGCGACGTCGGCAACTTCACGCTCGCCGGCCAGGAGCTCAACAACGCGCTGCAGCTCGATCCGAACAACGCGCTCGCGCTGCGCGAGATGGGCGCGAGCCTGTTGCAGCAGGGCAACGCCGAGTTGGCGCGGCGGTTCTACGTGCGCGCCGTGCAGGCCGATCCCACGGACAAGATGTCACAGGGTTATCTGGGCTGCGCGTTGATGCGCCTCAATCGGGTGTCGGAAGGCACGACGTTCATCACTCGCGCGGGCCCCGGACCGTGGTCGAATTGTGCGGCGCCGGCGGGTGCGGTGGGACAATCGACCACGCAGCCGCCGCCGATTCCGCACTAGAAGAAAACACGGACAACATCGGAAGTGACACGGAAAGTCGGGAAACTGCGTTAGAGACTGGTAACGCCAGTTTACTTCTTTTGTGACGCAGTCTCCGGCCGATCCGTGTATTCCGGCGTGGTCCGTGGTTCTTTTTGGGATTGACGCGGAAAGGGCTTTCCGCCCCGACATCCCAGGCCTACCTTGGGCCGGTTCCGTCCGATGGCCTCCTCCCACCCCGACGGCTCGTGATTCAATTCTCCGGTGTGTCCAAGACGTACCGCAGCTGGCTGGGACGAACGGTCAACGCGGTGACGGATTTCTCGCTCACGATCAACGAAGGCGAAGTCCTGGGCCTGGCCGGTCCGAACGGCGCCGGCAAGAGCACGTTGATCGGCTTGCTGCTCGGATACATGCGTCCGACCGCGGGGAGCGTCACGATTCACGGCGTGTCGCCGCGCACGTTCATCGAGCGGCACGGCATCGGCTATCTGTCGGAGCTCGTGGCCATTCCGCCCAGCTGGCGCACCGAGAACGCGCTGCGGCGCTACGCGCTGCTCGCCGGGATCGAGCCCGCGCGCGTGCAGGAGCGCGTCGACGCGGTCGTCGGGCAGCTGGGTCTCGACGAACATCGAAAAAAACTCATTAAACAACTATCAAAAGGCAACCTGCAGCGCGTCGGATTGGCGCAGGCCATGCTGCACGACGAGCGAATCCTCATCCTCGACGAACCGACGCACGGGCTCGATCCCATGTGGACGCAACGCTTCCGCGATCTCGTGGGCGACATGCGCCGGCCCGATCGCGTGATCTTCATCGCGTCGCACAATCTGGACGAGCTGCAGCGCATTTCCGATCGTGTCGTGATCATCGACCGGGGCCGGCTGCAGCGCGTCGTGGATCTGAAGACGGCCCCGACGGCGGATGCGCACACGCCGTATCGAATCGCCGTCGCCGCGGGCGCCGAGCATGTCACGGCCGTGTTCACCGACGCCGTCGCCGCCGGTCCCGGCGAGTTCGACATCCCCGACCGGTCGCTCGAGACGCTCAACCGCGAGCTCGCCGAGCTGCTGTCGCGCGGCACCCTCGTCGTATCGGTCTCTCCGGTCCACACCGCGCTCGAACAACAATTCCGCGAGGCCGTCGCCCAATGAGCGCTCCCGCTCTCTCCACACCGCTGCCGCGCCGGCACGCCCGGCTCGGCCGCTACGCCGAATGGCAGGCGCGCGACTTCGTGATCAACATCGCAATCATCACGCTGCTCCTGTTCGGCATGCTCGGCTGGCTCATCCATCTCAACATGGACGCGAACGAAGAGATGATGCGCGCGCGCCACATGACCATGACCACGCCGATGAGGCTCGGGTTGTTCCGCGAGCTGTTCGCCATGTTCACGTACGTGGCGCCGATCATCGCGGTCAGCGGCATTTTCTCGGTGGACCGCAGCAGCGGATACACGCGCTTTCTCTTCGCGAAACCTGTCTCGCCGCCGCGGTTTTATGCGCAGAGCCTGATCGTGAAGTTCGCCGGCTTCCTCGTCGTTTCAGCGGTGTTGTTGTTCGTCTGGAGCCGGCTCCATCCGCCGGCGTTCGACTGGAAAATTCTCGCCGCTGCCGCCATCGGATTCGTTGTCGTGGGCGGCATCGTGTTCCTGACGTCGGTGTTGACGCGCTTCGACGGCTTGATCGGCATCGTGGTGCTGCTCGTCGGCGCGGTCGTGTGGGACAAGTGGGAACACGTGACCGGGTTCAAGCATTGGCTCACGTGGATCGCGCCGCCAACAAGCAAGCTCACGGAGCTGCACGATTGGGCGCTCGGGCTGAACGCGATGGGCAACCTCGTCGACTTGCCGTTTCCGACGAAGTGGGCGATGTGGAACGTCGCGTATGGAGTGGCATGCGTTCTGTTGGGATTGGTTATGCTTCGTAAGGTCCCAGTGACGAAAGCCTGAACCATTTCCCATCGCACGTGACAACCTCAGCACTCACGACGACGATCGATCCCGCATCGGTCGTCCGGACGCGGCTTCCCAACGGCCTGACCGTGCTCATTCGGCGCGACCGGTCGGCGCCCGTCGTCGCGATCGTGACGTACGTCAACGCCGGCTACTTCGACGAGACCGACGACATCATCGGCATCGCGCACGTGCTCGAGCACATGTACTTCAAGGGCACGCCAACGCGCGGCGTCGGCGAGATCGCCAAGCAGACCAAGGCCGTCGGCGGCTATCTCAACGCGGCGACGATCTACGATCACACGAGCTATTACACCGTCCTGCCCTCGTCGGGCTTCGCGCAGGGGCTCGACGTCCAGGCCGACGCCTATGCACGCTCGCTGATCGACGCCGGCGAGCTGGCCCGCGAGCTCGAGGTGATCATCCAGGAGGCCAAGCGCAAGGCGGACAGCCCCGGCGCGGTGTCCACCGAAACGCTCTACGAGCTGATTCACGACCGCCACCGCATTCGCCGGTGGCGCATCGGCCGCGAGCCGGGGCTGCGCGCGCTCACGCGCGAGGCGCTCGTCGGTTTTTATCGCAATTTTTATCATCCTGGAAATACAGTTCTCTCAATCGTCGGCGACGTCGACGTCGACGATGCGCTCGCCGCGGTGTACGACAAATACGGATCGCTGCCGTCCGGCGAGCCGCAGCGGCAGCCGGGACCGACTGAAGAAGGCGTCGGCGGATTTCGCTACCGCGAGTGGACCGGCGACATCACGCAGACCCAGTTGGCCTTCGGTTGGCGCACGCCCGGTACGACGCGTCCCGATACGCCCGCCCTCGATCTGCTGGCGGCCGTCATCGGCAGCGGACGCGCGTCGCGCCTCTACCGCGCCGTGCGCGAGCGTCGTCTGGCCTCGTCCATCACGGCGTACAACTACACGCCGACGCAGATCGGCGTCTTCGTCGTGCACGCGGAAACGCCGCCAGAGACCGCGGCTGACGCCGGCCGCGCCGCATGGGATCAGCTTCGCGCGGTACGCGACGGCGACCTGGGCGAGCTCGAGGTCGAGCGTGCAAAGCGGATCTACGAATCGCAGTGGGTGCGGCGCTTCGAGGACATGGAAGGACAGGCCAACTATCTCGCCGAGTGGGAAGCACTGGGCGACTGGCGCATGGGCGATCGCTATTTCGAGCGGCTCATGACCACGACGCGCGACGATCTGATCGCCGCCGCCGACCGGTATCTCAATCCTGACAACGCGGGCGTGGTGGTCTATCGCCCGAACGGCTCGGCGCCGGTCAGCACCGGCGCGCATGAGATGAGAGAATTGCTCGATCGCGAGCCGCGCCCTCCCGAGCTGACTCCGCCAAAGCCGTATCAGCCGCACATTCTGCCGGCGGCGCAGCGTCCCGCCTTCGAGCGTGAGGAAGCCGGCGTCCGCGTGTATCGCACAGTAAACGGCATGCCGATCCTCGTCCGTCGCAAGCCTGGCGCGCCGCTGCTGCACGTCGGCATCTATGCAATCGGCGGGGCGAGCGATGAACCAGCGAAGCTCGCGGGCCTCACGGGTCTCATGGCTCGTACCGCGACCAAAGGCACGACGTCGCGCAATGCGCTTCAGATCGCGGAAGAAGCGGAGATGCTTGGCGGCAGCGTGAGCGCCGCGTCGGGCGCCGAGAGTTTCGGATGGGCGATCTCGGTTCCGACGCACTCGGCGGCTGCGGCCGTCGAGCTCCTCGCGGACGTCGTGCAGCATCCCACGTTCAAGGACGATGCACTCGAGACCGAGCGCGCGATCGCCATCGCCGACGTCATCGCCATGCGCGACGACATGTTCCGCTATCCCATGCGGCTCGCGACGCAGGCGGCGTTTGCCGGACATCCCTACGGCACTCCGGCGAGTGGCACCGAAGACACGCTGCGTCGGATCACCGTCGATGCGGTGCGCGACTGGCACGCATCGCACGCGCTCGAGTCGGCGTCGGCGATCGCCCTCGTCGCCGACGGCGATCCGGACGAGCTCGCGCAGATCGCCGCGCGCGCGTTCGCCGACATTCGCTACACGCCGCCCCGCACGTTGGCCGCCCCTCGCTGGCCAAACACGCTCACGAGCATCGTCGAGCCGCGCGACCGCGCGCAGACCGCGCTCGCGATGCTCTTTCCCGGTCCGGCGCGCAACGATGACTCGCGCTTCGCGGCGGGCATGATCGCGAGCGTCGCCAGTGGACTCGGCGGCCGTTTCTTCGATGAGCTGCGCGACAAACGCTCGCTGTGCTACACCGTGCATGCGTTCGCGATGGAGCGGAGACTCGCCGGCACCTTCGGGGCATACATCGCCACGAACCCCGAGCAGGAGGATGCCGCGCGCCAGGGGCTGCTCACCGAGTTCCGCCGGTTGCGCGAAGAACCCGTGACAGCCGACGAGTTGAATCGCGCAAAGACGTACGCGATCGGTTCGCACGCAATTCGGCAGCAGAGCGGCGGTGCTGTGCTGGCGGACATGGTGGATGCGTTTTTGTTCGGTTCGCTGAGCGAGCTCACCACGTTCGACGCGAACGTTCGCGCCGTGACGGCGGAATCGATACGCGCCATGGCCGAGCACTGCTTCGATCAGTCGCGGCGCGTTGAAGGCGTGGTGCGGGGGACGGGAAAGGCGGTGTAAGCCCCGGCTGTCATCCTGAGCGAAGCACAGCGTAGCGAAGGATCCCTTGACTCCGAGGAGAGCGCTCTGTTGTGATAGGGGTCCTTCGCTCCGCTCAGGACGACATGACTTCAAAGTTGTGTAATCCCCGCCTTTCCATGCTCCGTTTTCCATCGCGTCGCGGTCTGAATCGGGGCGCCGGGTTTGCTCACGTACGGCACGATGCGGTAATCCGCTTCGCACACGTCGCCGTCGAACCGGCAGACGACGTAGCCGCGGCGATTGTTCTGCCACTTGAGATGCGGGTTCTCCGCGGCGAGCGCGCCGACGGCGGCGTTGCGATCGCTCCCGTCGCCGCCTGACGTAAAGCTCGTGCCCACGAACTCCGCCGCGACGATCGGCGTCTCATCGCGCGTGAAGCGCGCGTGAATCTCATTCACCCAGTTGGAGTGAATGTCGCCGCTGATCAGCACCGTGCGATTGCGCGCGTATTTGCCGATCGAATCGAGTAGACGATCGGCCGCCGCGGGATAGCCGCCCCACGAATCCATGTGATACGTGCGCGTCGGCCCGGCGGTGAGGTCGAAGGGCGCGAACATCACCTGGTTGGCGAGGATCTGCCAGTGCGCGCGCGAGCTCGCCAGTCCGCTGCTCAACCACTTCTCCTGATCGGGACCGAACATCGTGTGCTTGGGGTCAGCCCAGTCGCCGCACGGAACTGCTTGATCGCCGTCACCGCAGGGCTGATCGCTGCGATACTGCCGGCCGTCGAGCAGATGAATCCGCGCCAGCGCGCCCCAGTCGAGACGACGCATCTGTACGAGATCGGCCCACGAGTTGGAGTGCGGTACGCGCACGGGTTGATGCTCCCACCACGCTTGATATGCGGCGGCGCGGCGCGCGTGCATCCACTCCGTGGATTCCATCTCGTTCTCGCTCACGAGACCTGCGTAGTTGTTGTCGACTTCGTGATCGTCGGTGATCAGCAGCCACGGAAACGCCGCATGCGCCGCCTGCAGCGCCGGATCGGATTTGTACTGCGCGTACCGCCCGCGATACCCCTCCAGGTCCATGACCTCCGCGGTTGCATGCAGTCGCGGATTCGCGGTGTTTGGCCCGTACTCATAGATATAGTCGCCAAGGAACGCGACGGCGTCGATCTCTTCGTTCGCGAGATGTTGCTGCGCAGTGTAGAAGCCTTGCTCGTAATGCTGGCACGATGCGAACGCGAGTCTCAGCGGTGTTTGCGCGCCCTCGGCCGGCGCGGTGCGGACCCGTCCGACGCCGCTCGTCGCTTGTCCCGAATGAAAGCGATAGTAGTACCACCGATCGGGCGCGAGTCCCTTCACGTCCACGTGCACGCTGTACGCGAGCTCCGGCACAGCCGTCGCGCGCCCTTGCTGAACGATCTTCGTGAAACCCTCGTCGTCCGCGACTTCCCACGTCACCGCCGCTCGGGAGCCGTTCATTCCGCCGTGCGGGTCGAGCGGACGGGGCGCGAGGCGCGTCCAGAGCATCGCGCCGGCGGGCGAGGGATCGCCCGACGCGAGCCCAAGCGCGAATGGATCGTCGGCGAAGCGCGGGCGATGCACCACGCGCCAGTCGTTCGGAACGATCGCCGCGAGCGCGGCGATGCGAGTGAGATCGATGAGAAAATCGCGCCGTTGCATGGCGCGAAAAGCTACCGCGCCGACTCTCTCAGCGCACGTATCGCACGCATGACGAAACCGGCGACGGGCCGCAGTCTGCCGTTCGGTGCGCGCAGTCCACGCGCCTGGCCGTAGTCGCCCGCTTCGTACACGATCAACCCCTTGATCGCCGGATGGTCGGTGGCCCACGACATGACTTCCCACACCGCGTTCGTCTGGCTTCGCTCGCCGTAGGCGAGTGGATAGCCGCCCGTCGCGAACACCCAGTGTTCTTTCTTTGGCGGCATGGCACGCATCCAGCGATCCGCCGTGCGCGTGTCGGCTTGCACGCCGCCGCCGACATACGGCGTTGGGAAGAGCGAGAAGCCGACGATGTCGATCGGCGATGACGGCGACGCGGCCCACGCATAGAGCGCGCTGTCGGCCGACGAATACTTCGAGGCCGCGACACCCACGCGAATCTTGCGATCCATACTCTTCGCGACGCGCGCCGCATCCGTGAGATACGACTCCCACTGTTCCGGCGTGAGCGTGCCGACGGCGCGTTCGCCGGAGCCGTACGGGTCTTCCGCGGGAAGAATGATGTCCGGATGCAACTGCGCGATCGCGCGACGCATCGTCGCGATGCGTTCCGCGGTGTTCAACTTGGTCTTCCCGAGCTCCGGCAAGAGCGTGCCGCGATAGCCGATCGCGACGATGAGCGGACTGCTGTCGCGCCGCGCCGGATCGATGACCTTCGCGAGCGAATCGAGCGCGAGCTTGGTTGCGCCCGGTACCACGACGACGGCGATTGCGTCCACGTCGAGCGTATCGACGAGCGCGGAGTCGCTGTGAATCGCCGGCGGTGGGGGCGGCCCCTTCGCGTCGGGAAGAATCTTGAGGCCGACCGCGAAGTCGGCGTCGGGACGCTCGCGGAGCTGATCGTGCCGATGCAGCTCGTAGTTGCGCAACTGCACCACCGCGCGCGGCATGCCGACGAAGATGATGAAGCCCGTCCACATCAGCGCGTACGCCGTCATGATCAATCGGAACGTTGCCGTGAGCTTTCGAAGCGCCGGGAACGCCGGCGACACCATCGGCATGTTCAGAAAAAATGGCGACGCGAGCACACTCGACGTGCCCGTCGCGAAGACCATCGCGAGACTCTGCGCCGCGAGCAGCGCCACCAGCGGCTCGATTGGCGAATGTCCGTGCGCCACGAGGTACCGCACGACGCCGACCGTCGCGATCAGGATGTCGTAAATCGCGATGAACACGCCCCACGCGACGTTCACGAGCCCGCGCACCAAGGCGTATGTCGCCTGAATCGCGAACAGCACGAGGACGGCGGGCCACACCCAGTCCATTTCCACCACCGCTCGTCCCGTGATGATCGTGGACGTCGCAAGCGTCAGAAACAGGCCGGGAAGCAGCATCAACGCCGCCATTCCCGAAACGGATTGGAGAAACCGGGGCGCTTGGGCTTTTTGAGCGATGCGCCCCGCCAGCACGATGTCCCAGATCAGTATGATGACCATCAGCGCGAGGTGCGCCGGGGCGAACAAATTTTTCATCCGCGTCCGCGGGTATCCGTCTTGACGTCGCGCGCCGTGAGCCGGCGCGACAGGACTTCAAGGGCTTTGCGAAAGTCGTGCGAAGCTGGCGCGACCGCGTCGAACAGCAGAGTCTGCCGTTCCGGAAGCGCGTGCACCGCGAGATGGCCGTGATCGAGCAGCACCATCGCCGAGACACCGCCTGTATTATGCTCCCGGACGGTCGGCACGCCGCTCAGGCTGAACCCCGCGGCGCTGGCCGCGGCGATGAGCAATCCGCCGAGCAGTGCGCTGTCGCGCAGCTGCTCGACCGGAACGCCGATGAACTCGGCGGTCAAATGTGAATGCGAATTCACATTTCTCCGTCGCTCATCCGCCGCAGACCGGCGGCGGCGGACCAGCGGGCGCCCGCGGTGTTGGCGGACGCGGTGTTCCGCGCGGCGGATTTGGCGCGGGCATCGACGCCGCCATCGACCGCGCGCCGGTCGCACTTACGGCCCGCACACCGGCCCATTCGTCGTCGAGCTGACGGCGCAGCGTGCAGCGGGTGATGTTGCCGAGCGGAACGACGTCCTGCCACTGCGGCCAGGTGGTGCGCCGCACGAGAAGCTCGTAATTCACCGCGCCGGGTGACGGGTCCCAGCTGATCGTCCACGCCTGCCCGCCGGTGGCCGAGGCCGCGCTCGTGGTGCCTGCCGGGTCCGGGCCCGCGCGACCCTGCCGAACGGCCCGCGCATTCGCCGGGGTCGCCGGCGCCGCGGCGAGCGATCCCACCGTCGCCGCGTTCACCCGCGCGAGGTTCGCCACATAGCCGAAATTCACGTGCGAAAAGACGTCGGTGGGAAGATGCTGGCGATTATAGTTCTCTAATCGTTCGGTGAAGCGCAGCCCGGCGTCGCCGGCCATGACGTACGGTTCGTGATCGCCGCCGCGCTGAATGCGGTCGAGCCGCCACACCGGCACCACCTCGAAACTCGGCATGTACACCCGGTCGAGCGCCCACGCATAGCGCCCCAGCTCCCGGCTCGGCGAGTTGTCGGGGTCGGCGGCAAAAATGCGCATCGACGTCGAATCGGTGGTGCCGTCTTCCGTCGTCACGTTGCCGACGATGTCGTCGGTCATCCCCGCGACGATCTTGTAGCCCTGTTCGTGCAGCCGCCGCTCGAGCTGCTGCGCGCCAAGAAGCCCTTGTTCCTCCGCGGCGACGGTGACGAGGACGATCGAAGCGTCGAGCCCGCGCGGAAAGTGTTTCGAGAATACTCGCGCCAGCTCGATCACGGCCGACGATCCCGAGCCGTCATCATCAGCGCCCGGCGCCGTCGACGTGGAGTCGAACGAGCCGCCGGGTTGCGCGCACACGCACGAGTCGTAGTGGCCGCTCATCACGATCACGCGCGAGGTGTCGCGGCCGGGCAGCCACGCGAGCACGTCCACGATGTTGGCGGGGATGAATGTCGTATCGCGTCCCGCGACGCGTCGCACCTGCTGCACCTGGCCGAAGTATTCCACTTTGAGGCAGCCGTTGCAGGCGCGCGAATACTGTGAGAGCTCGGAGTAGATCCACCGCCGCGCCGCGCCGATGCCGCGGGTCGTCGACATCGTATCGGAGAACGTGTTGCGCGTGCCGAACGACACGAGCATCGAGTCGGTGTTGCGGATGCGGGCCGGACTGACGTCGGCGAGCGCGGCGGCAAGCGCCGAGTCGCGCGTGAGGCCCGCAGTTTCGTCCAATCCGCGCGCGAAGGTGACCGTCTCGACGACCGGCGGCGGCCCCGAGGCAATCGGTGTCGCAACCGTCGCCCGCGCGCCGCAGGCCGCCAAAAGCGCCCCGGCGATCAATACCTGGGCATGAGTTGATCTGAGCATCGTAGTGTGAGCTCCCCTTTGTCCCCTTCGGGACGCGGTTCAGAACATCGACATCGCCAGGAACGATCGCAGCGAGTCGTTCGTCGAGCGCAGGCGCGAGGAGAGCAGCCGCACGCAGGCCCACAGAACCTTGTGGGCCATCTCGCGATTGAAGTCGAGCAGCATCTCGAAATCCGCGCGCGTGATCGTCAGGCACGTCGTGCCGCCGTTGGAGATCGCGTGCGTCGAACGTTCGCTGCGGTCGAACACGGCCATCTCGCCGAAGAGCGCGCCCGGCTTGAGCACCGCGAGCGCTTCTTCGCCGCTGCCGGGCACGTCGCGACTGATGCGCACGTCCCCTTCGACGATGAGGTAGAGCCGGTTGCCGTGCTCCCCTTCACGAAAGATGAATTCCCCCGAGACGAACTTCTCTTCTTTGCACACTTCGGCGACCTGGGCGAGCTCCTCGTCATCCAGATCTTTGAAAATCGCCACCTTTTTCAGCAACTCGGCGACTTCTGCCATGGTGTCTCCTGGGAATGCCGAAGCTAGTGCCCGCCCGTGCGCGCTGGCAAGCGTTCGCGGCGCTCCGTTAGGATTGGAGATGGTCTCCGCCCTGCGCGCGCTGCCGAACGCCATCTCGTTCTCGCGAGTCGTCCTGGCTGTGGCGTTCGTGCTGGTCCACGGAACCGATGCGCGTCTCACGCTCGTGGCCGTCGCCGCGGCGACCGACTTCCTTGACGGGTTCATCGCGCGCCGTGCGCGAGTGACGTCGCGCTGGGGCGCGTTGATCGATCCATTCGCCGACCGCGTCTTCGCGCTCGTCGCCGTTTCGACGTTCCTGTTCGAGGGCGAGCTGTCGACCATCGGCTACTTCGTCATGATCTCGCGCGACCTGATGACGGCCGTCGGATTTCTCGTCGCACGCGTGGTGAGGTGGCTCAAGCCGGTACAGTTTCGGGCGCGCTTTTCGGGCAAGGTCGTCACGGCGCTCCAGATGATCGCGTTCATCGCGCTGCTGCGCTTTCCGGGGTGGATCACCGCATGTCTCTGGCTCGTCGGCCTGTCGTCGCTGTATTCGATCGTGGACTACACCTACGCGCTGTGGCGCGAGCGCGCGCAATGAGAGAACTCATATGGGCTGCCGCCCTGGCCGTTACGGGAACGGCGACGGTGCGCGCGCAGAACTTGCCGCAACCGCACGCCGAATACCGGATCGACTACATCAATGGCCGCGGCAACACGCTGCAGGGCGGCGCCGGCTGGTCGATGCCGGTCGGCATCTATGTGCGGATGGCGCTCGACGGGGCGGCGGGTACCACGTGGCGTGATGGCGTCGCGCACGCGAGTGGCCGCGTCGACGGAATCGCCCGATTCACCCTCGACCCGCTGCGCGAGTCGCCGATCGGATTCTCACTCGGCGGCGGCCTCTCGGTGCCGGTCATCGATGGAGAACGGGTGCGGCCCTACGCGACGGTCGTGATGGACATCGAAGGGCGCCGCCGCGGGAACTGGACTCCGGCGGTACAGATTGGGCTCGGCGGCGGGGCGCGGGTCGGGGTCGTGATTCGCGGCTCGGATCCCCATTGGCGCTGATGGGTATTCCGGTGTCATCCTGAGCCCCGAAGGCGCGAAGGACCCCTCTCGCTGCGGTGCGCTCTCCTCGGCGCACAGGGGTCGTTCGCTAGGCTCAGGATGACAGTCGCGAGAGGACCTCATGCGCCGAATCTCGTTCATCCCGTTCGCTCTAGGCGTGTTGGCGGTTGCGCCCCTCCATGCGCAGTCGAAGATCCGAACGCGCATCGTCGGTGTCTACGACGAAGTCACCGGCGAGGCGCTGGACGGCGTGGAGATCACCGATCTCGGCACCGGTCTCAAGTCGCAGACGACCAAGACCGGATCGCTCGCGCTGTTTCTGTCGGATACGACAGGAACGATGCTGCGCGTCCGCAAGCTCGGCTACGACGTGCAGTTGCTGACGATCGGTACCGCCCGCGCCGACACGACACCGATCACGCTGATGCTGCACCCGAGCGCGGTGAGCCTACCCGCCGTCGTCAGCAAAGCGCACAACAATCTCCGAGGACCGGCGGATACCGTTCGCAAGCTCGAGCTGAACGGATTCTACGACCGGCGGCTGACGACCGGCGCGCCGACGTCGTCGTTCGTGACGGCGGACAAGATCGCGCGCATGACGCTGGTCTCGGACGTCGCGCGATTGAGCGGACGACCGTTTTGCACGTCGAACCTCTATTTGAACGGCGTGCGCGTCATGGATATGGGCTCGGTCGTTCGCCAGGCGTTCGGCAAGGGACGCACGCCGAATCAGCTCAACAGCAATCCCGTCGATCAGCTCGTGATGCCCGATCAGGTGCTCGCCATCGAGTTCTATCGCACGTCGGACATGCCGGTCGAGTTCGCGGCGTCGATGCGAGGCGGTGCGGCGGGGTGCGCGACGCTGATCTGGACGAAATAGCGGCGACAAACAGAAACGCCTCCGATGGGAGGCGTTTTCTTGACGAGCTACTTCAGGCCGCAGCGGTGTCGTCGCGCTTCTTCGGCGGTTGGGAAAAGCGTTCGCCCAACTTGCGGAGCTCCTGGATCTGCTCGGCGGGCAACTCGGGATAGCGCTCGGTCATGTACGCCATCGTCTCGTTGAACCAGTCCGCTTGATCTTCAGGCGCGGATCCAACCACGCCGCACCGCATGATATGCTGGAACAATTCGTCGCGCGCTTCCTCAAAAGGCGAGGGCGTCGCCGGCGCTTTCGTCGTGCGTTTCTGCTGTTTGGCCATGTATGCAGGTTAGGGTGAGAGACACACAAATCTAACGCGCCGTACGATCCTGTGATAGCTCATTATGTGCCAACACACCGCTTTCACTCCGTCACTCCGTGCGCGCCACCATTCCGGCCGCGCCGACGAACTCCAGGATCATGTTGGTCAGAGTGTCCGGCGCTTCCTCGGGTACGAGCCGGCCCGTACCGGGCAGACGCACGAGCCGGCTGCCTGGGATGGTATCCGCCAATCGGTCGCCAAGTTTCGGCGTCACGAACGGATCCTGATCTCCCCAAACGATCAATGTCGGACAGTCGAGCTGCGTGAGGTCGACGTCGGCCATGTCGTCCTCGTCGACCGCGCGGCCGAGCGCGAGCAGGTGATTTACGCCATCCTGACCGACATAGGGCGCCAGGTATCGCGCGAGTAACGGATCGGGCATGTGCTCGGGGTTCGCAACACTCTTCTCGAGCAGCTCGCGCATGAGAGGAGCGGCGCCGAGTGTGCCGCGCGAGATGCGAAAGGCGAAGCGCGCCGTGTTCCGCTGCATCGTCTTGATGTCTTCGGCCGGCACGTCGTCGAACGCGATCGGATTGATCAGGACCAGCCGTTCGACGCGCTCGGGCCGATTGTAGGCGAGGTGCATTGCGACGGCCGCGCCCAGGTCGATGCCGACGACCGTCGCGCGCGAGAGGCGCAACGCGGTGAGCGCGCGGTCGAGGTAGTCGGATTGTGCGGCGATTCCGAACTGTGCGTCGAAGGGACGGTCAGATTCGCCGTAGCCGAAGAGGTCGACGGAGAATGCGGTGCGGCTCGCTGTCGCGAGCACCGGTCCGATCTCTCGCCACAGGAAACTGCACGTGCCGAAGCCGTGTACGAGGAGAATGGGTGCCCCGCCGTGCCCGTAGCGCTCGACGTGCATCGAGCCCGGGCCGACGGGGATTCTCAGAAGGTCTGCATCCATGTGGATCGGTAATCAGTAATCGGTAGGCGGTCGTCGCTGGTTCACTTCGGTTAGGAAGAATCGTGCGCAGCGGCGAAAACTCCAAACCGTTAGTAGCTTTCTCGCATGCCCGACGAGCAGGAACAGACGTACGACGAGGGACGCGCCAGGAACCTCGAAGCGCTCCTTCGTGCGTTGGCGGAGCGCATTCAGGAGCTCGACGGGCAGGGCCGGCTGCTGGAGCAGGCTGGTGAGCTCATGCGGCTGATCGGCGACGTGCGGAGCGAGCTCTTTCACTACGAAGTACGGGTCACATACGACACGCCTGAGATCGCGGACCACCGGCGCATCGTGAGCGATTCCGAAAACATCGACGAATCCAAATGGCAAAAAGGCGAGTGGAACCCGGACGAGGACGAAAGCCCGGAGTGGTGAAGTCGGCCAAAAAGCCGGCGGCAAATCGAGCGTTTTTCGTGATCATCGCGGTGATCGCCATCGTTGGGATCGCCGCGTTGACCTATCTGAGCACGCGGCCGAAGGCCGGCACCACGATCGGGTTCGACCCCTCGCTCCCGAAAGTGGAATCGCAGGGCTACGTGATGGGCAGCCCGAACGCGAAGCTCGAGGTCACCGAGTTCGGCGACTACGAGTGCCCGCAGTGCGGCCGCTTCGCGACGCTCACGGAATCGGACGTCCGGCAGCGATTGGTGAACACGGGCGAGATTCGCTACCGGTACATCGACTTTCCGCTGGACATGCACCGGAATACCTGGAACGCCTCGATCGCCGCCGCGTGCGCGGACAAGCAGGGCAAGTTCTGGGAGATGCACGACGCGATCTTCGCGTCGCAGGATCAGTGGGACGGCGAAGCGACCGACAATCCCAACAAGGTGCTGAAGCAGGTTGCCGCGCGGATTCCGGGCATCAACACGGATTCGTTCAACGTGTGCCTCGACACCAAGCAAACACAGCCCAAGGTGCAGGCGCACTATCAGCTGTCGATGGCGCGAAAGATCGCGGCGACGCCGACGTTCTTCATCGGCACGCAGAAGTTCGAGGGCTTTCTGCCGTACGACGAGTTCAAGCGCCACGTCGAGGAAGAGCTGGCCAAGACCGCTCCGGGCGCCGGCAACGTCGGCGGCGACTCGACCAAGTCGGCGCCGCTCAAGAAGCCCGGCACATGACCAAGCGCATGTGGATGGCGCTCATCAGCGTGGCGGGGCTGCTGCTGGGCATCTATCTCACGCTGTACAAGTTCGGGTTCATCGGGACGCTCGCGTGCGGTGTGACGTCGTGTGAGACGGTCCAGACGAGCCGCTGGTCGGTCTTCCTCGGCCTTCCCGTGGCGACGTGGGGCGCGGGCTTCTACGCCACCATGCTGATTCTGACGATCGCGGGTCTGCAGGAGCGGTACGTGGACTCGCGCGGACTCGCGCTGGCGATGATGGTGCTGACGGGTTGGGGCGTCCTGTTCACCGCGTGGCTGAACTATCTCGAAGGCTTCGTCATTCATGCGTGGTGTGAATGGTGCCTTGGGAGTGCCGCCATGGTGTTGCTGTTGTTCGTGCTTTCGGTGCTCGACTTTAGGGAGTTGCGCGAGGTCGGAGAGGAGTAGCGGGCGGCGGTGAGGCCGTCTACGCTCTCTTTACCGTACGCTGTCCGCGCCCTTGAGATGCATCATTCAGCCGGAGCTTGGGCTTGTCCTCCGCCGGACCCTCTGTCGCTCCGCTATCCACCGCCCGGCGGCGATACGGCACCAGATCCTGACCCAGCACCACCAGCGTCCGCGTCGCGACGACGCTCGCGAGGGGCTCAGGGATCGCCATCTCCCTGATGTAACTGTCTATCGCGCGGTCGAAGGTTAGGTCCTCGGCCAGCGTATCCACGAACATCAGCGCGTTATCGACATGCGCCCGAATGATCGCCTCCTCGGCACGCGCCTGCGCGAGACGAAGACGGCGTTCCGCGGCGGGCTCGAGCTTGCGGCGGAAGATGCGTTCGGGAAAGAAACGGCGGAAGAATCCAAACATGGGGCATCACGGTTGAGAGACACTCGCCTACGGGGCACGACTCGTACCACCCAACGCCCAACACTCAATGCCCAGCGCTCACGACTCCTGCGCTTCGTACTGGTCCTTCAATGAAGCTACCACGTTCGGGTCGGCCAGAGTGGTCGTATCGCCCAGCGCACGGCCTTCCGCGATGTCTCGCAGCAGCCGGCGCATGATCTTGCCCGAGCGCGTTTTCGGCAGATCCGCCGAAAACAGAATGTCGTCGGGCTTGGCGATGGCGCCGATCTTTTCGGCCACGAACCCGCGCAGCTCTTCGCGCAGCTCGGAGCTGTGCTTGAATCCCTCACGCAGCGTCACGAATGCCGCGAGCGCCTGGCCCTTGATCTCGTGGGCCTTGCCGACGACCGCCGCTTCAGCGACCGCGGGATGCTCGACGAGCGCCGATTCGACTTCCATCGTTCCGATCCGGTGCCCCGCGACGTTCAACACGTCGTCGACACGGCCCAAGATCCAGTAGTAGCCATCGTCGTCGCGCTTGGCGCCGTCTCCCGGGAAATACAGATCCGGGCGATTCGGCCACTTCGTGAAGTACGTCTGCACGTATCGTTCATCGTCGCCCCAGATCGTTCGCAACATCGATGGCCACGGCCGAGTGAGCGCGAGCAGTCCGCCGCCCACCTGAATCTCCTTGGCGTTCGCGTCCAATAACGCCGCGCGATAACCGGGCAACGGCATCGTCGCGCTGCCTGGCTTCGTTTCCGTGAGGCCCGGCAGCGGCGAGATGACGATCGCTCCAGTCTCCGTCTGCCACCACGTATCGACGATCGGACATCGATTGCCGCCGATCTTCTCCTGATACCACATCCACGCTTCAGGATTGATCGGCTCACCTACGGAGCCCAGCAGGCGAAGACGCGACAGGTCGTGCTTCGCCGGCCACTCGTCGCCCCACTTCATGAAGGCGCGAATCGCCGTTGGTGCCGTGTAGAGAATCGTGATGCCGTACCGCTCGCAGAGCGACCAGAAGCGATCCTTCTCCGGCCAATCGGGCGCGCCCTCGTACATCACGCACGTCGCGCCGTTGGCTAACGGGCCGTACACGAGATACGAGTGACCCGTCACCCAGCCCACGTCCGCCGTGCACCAGAAGACGTCGTCCTCCTTGAGATCAAAGACGATCTTCGTCGTCGTCGTGACGCCGGTGAGATATCCGCCCGTCGTGTGCACGATGCCCTTCGGCTTCCCGGTCGTGCCCGACGTGTAGAGGATGTACAACACATCCTCGGCATCCATTTTCTCGGGCTCGCACTTGGCTGACTCATGCTGCATGAGCCGGTGCCACCAGTGGTCGCGGCCGTCCTTCATCTCGGCAAATGCTTCGTCGCCGCCCGCGCCGGGCCGTCGCTGTACGACGACGACGTTCTCGATCGACGGACACTCCTCGAGCGCCTTGTCCGCATTCCGCTTGAGCGGCACGATCGAGCCGCGGCGATAGCCGCCGTCCGCGGTGATGAGCAGCGTGCACTTCGCGTCGTTGATGCGGTCGCGCAGCGACTCAGGTGAAAAGCCGCCGAAGACCACGGAGTGAATCGCGCCGATGCGCGTGCAGGCGAGCATCGCCACCGCGACTTCGGGAATGAGCGGCATGTAGATCGCCACGCGATCGCCCTTCTTCACGCCGAGTTTTTTCATCACGTTCGCGAACTTCTGAACCTCGACGTAGAGGTCCCAGTACGTGAGCGTGCGGCGGTCGCCCGGCTCTCCTTCCCAGATCAACGCCGCCTTGTTGCGTCGCGCGGACGTGACGTGCCGATCGACGCAGTTGACGGAGACGTTCAGCGTTCCGCCGATGAACCACTTGGAGTGCGGCGGTTTCCAGTCGCAGACCTGTTTCCACTTGGTGAACCATTCGAGCTGGTTCGCTTCGCGCTCCCAGAACGCTTCGGGATCTTCGTCGTACGCTTTGGGATCCGAGATCACCGCGTTTTTCCGAAAATCCTTCGGCGGCGGGAACTTTCGATTCTCTTGGAGGAGGGCGTCGATTTCGGTCATAATGGTGATAATACGGGGCGCTGCCCGCTCGAACAATTCTCTTACGCCGAGCTCGTTGACTCTTCAGCTTGGCGGCGCAATCGTTCATTCACAATTCATCCGACCGCGATTCCGGGACAGGGGCCTTCACTCGAAGGTGCGTTCTGGACGCTGAAAGAGCGGTTCCCTGGCCGCACACGTGCCCGGGATTCCGCTCTGTTTCGTTTTCGGGCACTCCGTCGCCGCCGCCAGCTCTCAACCCGGAGAACGCCCGTGAACATCCTCATCGTCGTCCTGCTGTCGCTCGCCGCAGCGTGCACCACGGTGCAGCTCGAGCCCAACTCGTATGCGTTCGGCGGCAATCGATTCGACGCTCCAGAGCACATTCGCGGATTGCACGCCCGCGGAGATAGCTCCGGTGCGCCCATCCGCTATCGCGCCGCCGGGCAGCCGGATCGCCTGTTCTATCTCTGGGCGCTGGACACGGAGCTCGACGGCGTCGAGCGATACGACCGCGTCGCCGCGAGTCTTCTCGACGACGTCGGCGACGTGCCGGAAGGTCTGATTCCGATCACACCGGCGATGATTCACCACGTCCCCGCGCTGCCGGCCGCGCTGCCAGACCTTCGCATCATCGTGCCGGTCTTCGACGGCGACCTGAAACACGTTGCCGTCTGCATCGAGGCGCTGCCGGATACGCGGTCGCCGCTGTTCTAAGCTGTTCTATGAGGTCGCGGTGTAAGCGTTTGTAATCGCTTATCTTGTGGCATGCCCGATTCCCCCGTGGCGGTCGAGCTGTCCGGCGTCGTCCGGACCTTCGGCCGCCGCCGCGCCGTCAACGGCGTGGACCTTTCCCTCATCTCCGGTGAATGTCTCGCGCTGTTCGGGCCGAACGGTGCGGGAAAAACGACGCTGCTGCGTGTAATCGCCGGGTTGCTCAAGCCGAACGCGGGAACGGTGCTCGTGAGCGGGCAGGCGTTGCGCGACAACGCGCCGGCGCGCGCGATGATCGGCCTGATCTCGCATCAGAGCATGCTCTACCGCGCACTCACCGCACGGGAGAACGTGGCGTTCGCCGCGAAGCTGTACGGTGTGCCAAAGCCAATGGACGCCGCGCTGCGCGCCCTGGAGCGCATGCGCATCGCCGATCGTGCCGACGCGCCGGTGCGTGCATTGAGCCGAGGCCTGCAGCAGCGCGTCTCGATCGCGCGGGCGATCGTGCACGAACCGTCCGTCGTGTTGCTCGATGAACCGTACACCGGCCTCGATGCGGCGGGTGGCGCGGCGCTCACCGACATGCTCCATGTGCTGCGCGCGTCGGGGGCGGCGCTGCTCCTCGTCACGCATAACGTCGACGAAGGATTGGCCGTTGCCTCGCACGCCGCGGTGATGCTCGACGGCCGCATCGTTCGCGTCGACGACGCATCGCAGATCGACGCGCGCCGCTACTTCAACGAATATCGCGCGCTCGTGCTTGGCGGCGCGGGAGCGCGGTCCGCGGTGGACGTGTTGACGTGACCGCTGCTCCGGGCACGCTCGCCGCCGCGTGGTTGATCGCGCGCAAGGATCTCTCGATCGAGTTTCGCACGCGCACGGCGTTCTTCTCCGCGGTCGTGTTCGCGGTGCTCGGGCTCACGATCTTTTTCTTCGCGTGGGATTCGACCGTCGTGTCGTCGCTCGATCTCGCGCCCGGTGTGTTGTGGGTGATTCTCACCTTCTCGGGGCTGCTCGGTCTTCAGCGCTCGTTCAGCGTCGAGGAAACGGATCGCGCGATCGACGGATTGCTGGTTTCTCCGGTCAGCCGCGAAGCGGTGTACCTTGGCAAGGCGATCGGGAATCTGCTGTTCGTCGGCGCGGTGCAGTGCATCACGATCCCGGCGCTCGCGCTGTTCTACAATCTGCCGTTCGGAAAACCGCTGCTCGTCGTCGCCGCGATCGCCGTCCTGGCGATCGTGGGGCTGGTCGCCGTCGGGACCCTCTTCGCCGCGATGGCGGTCAACACACGGCTCGCCGAGCTGTTGTTGCCGATGCTCAGCCTGCCGTTTTTTGTTCCAATTGTGATGTCGGCGGCGCAGGCGACGGCGCGGGTCCTTGCCGGCCGGCCGCTCGCCGAAGCGTGGCCGTGGTTGAAGATCCTGGTCGCGTTCGACATCGTGTTCCTCGTCGCCTGCACGTTGGCGTTTCCCTTCACGCTCGAAGAATGAGCTCCATTCAAGTTCCAGAACGGCGTCCGATCTTGGGACCGTGGTTCGCGGTCGCGGCGATTCTCATGATCGGCGTCTACATTCGCGCCATCTTCTTCACGCCCGCGGAAGCGACGCAGGGATTGGCGCAGAAGATCTATTACATCCACGTGCCGTCGGCGATCAGCGCGTATCTCGCGGTGAGCATCACGGCGCTGATGTCGATCGTGTACCTCTGGCTGCACGAGGAGCGGGCCGATCGTCTCGCCGAGGCGTCCGCGGAAGTTGGCTTGGTATTTCTATCGGGCGTGCTGATCACCGGACCGCTGTGGGGACGGTGGATCTGGGGGACGTGGTGGACGTGGGACGCCCGGTTGACGCTGACGCTCTTTCTGTGGTTTCTCGTCGCGGCCTATCTCGTGATGCGCGGCGCGATCGAAGAGGACGCCATGCGCGCCCGCTACTCCGCGGTGCTCGCCGTGCTGGCGGCGATTCTGATTCCATTCATCCATCTCAGCGTCTACATGTTCCGCACGCTGCACCCCATGCCGATCGTGCTCAAGCCAAGCGCGCCGTCGTTGCCGCACGAGATGCTCGTGACGTTGTTGTTCAGCATGGCGTCGATGGCGTTCCTCTGTGTGGTCCTGATCGGCGCGCGCTATCGGTTCGGCATCGTGCGCGACGCGGCGAGACTCGAGCTCACCGGAGGCGCGTGATGGATACCTCGACTCCGTATCACATCGCGTACACCGTGATCGCCGTGCTGTACGGCGGCTACGCGTTCAGCTTGTGGGTGCGTGCCAGGCGGCTTCGTCGTTCTGCGCGCGCCTTCCGTTCGGGCTCGGAATGACCGGCATCGTGTATCTCGTCGGCGCCGGTCCGGGCGATCCCGGATTGCTGACACTGCGCGGCGGCGAGTTGCTCATCAGCTGCGACGCGATCGTCTACGACGCGTTGGCAAATCCGGCATTGATCGGCCTCGCGCAGGTGCAGGAGCGCGAGACGCCGCTCGAGTTGTACGACGTCGGCAAGCGCGGCGGCGCGTCTGATTCCGCGCGGCAGGACGAGATCAACGCCCTGCTCGTGCAGCTCGGACGCGACGGCAAGCGAGTCGTGCGCCTCAAGGGCGGCGACCCGCTGGTGTTCGGACGCGGCAGCGAAGAAGCGCAAGCGCTCGCGGCCGAAGGCATTCCATTCGAGCTCGTTCCCGGCGTGACGGCGGGAATCGCCGCGCCCGCGTATGCCGGTATTCCGGTGACGCATCGCGGCCTGTCGACGACGGTCACGTTCGCGACCGGCCATGAGGATCCTCTCAAGGACAGCGCCGCGGCGGTGTCGTGGTCCGCGCTCGCGAAGGCCGGTGGTACCATCGTGCTGTACATGGCGGTGAAGACGCTGCCGAACATCGTGCAGGCGCTGATCGAGGGCGGCCTGTCGGCGGACACGCCCGCGGCGGCGATTCAGTGGGGCACGTATCCCAAGCAGCGCACCGTCGATGCGACGCTCGCCACGCTCGCGGACGAGATCACGCGGCACGAGCTCACGGCGCCCGTCATCACGGTGATCGGGCCCGTGGCCGCGCTGCGCGAAGAGATCGCGTGGTTCGATCGCCGGCCGCTGTTCGGAAAACGCATCGTGGTGACGCGCGCGCGGTCGCAGGCGGGTTCGCTGACGGGTGCGTTGATCGCGCGCGGCGCGGACGTGCTCGAAATGCCCGCGACGCGCATCGAGCCGCTCGACGATGCGCCATTGCGCGGCGCGCTCGCGCGCATGAGTGAATTCGGCTGGGCGATCTTCACGAGCCAGAATGCGGTGAAGATTTTCTGGGACGCGCTGCGTGATACGGGCCGCGACGCGCGTGCGTTCGCCGGCATGAAGATCGCCGCCGTTGGGCCGGCGACGGCAGACGCGCTGCTGGCGCGCGGACTCGCGGTGGACGTCGCACCCGATCGCTTTGTCGCGGAGGCGCTGCTCGATGCCCTGCGCGATCGGCGCGACGTGCGCGGCGTTCGCGTGCTGTATGCCGCGGCGCAAGGTGCGCGCGAGACGCTCGAGGATGGCTTGACCGAACTTGGCGGTATAGTCGAACGCGTCGAGACCTATCGTTCGACGATTGATGAAGAGGGCGCCGCGGCGCTGCGCGACGAGCTGGAATCGAGCGCCGTCGATCTCATCACGTTCACCTCGGCGTCGTCGGTGAATGCGTTCGTCGCGGCGGCCGGTGAAGCAATCGCGCGCCGGGCGCCGGCGGCGTCGATCGGACCGATCACGACGGCCGCCGCGCGCAACGCCGGCATCGACGTGATCGTCGAGGCGGACCAGTCGACGATCGCCGGGCTCGTGGATGCGATCGAGCGGCACTATGCGGCGGTGCCGGCGTGACGTTTCTCATCGCCACGCGGGCATCCGAGCTGGCGCTGCGCCAGGCGCGGATGGTGCAGCACGCGCTGGCGCTGGCGGGTATCGAGGCCGAGCTCAAGACGTACAAGACCGTGGGCGACAAGCGACTCGACGAGCCCCTGAGCGCGATCGGCGCGAAGGGATTGTTCACGAAGGAGCTCGAGGCGGATCTCGCGAACGGCAAGGTGCAATGCTGTGTGCATTCTCTAAAGGACCTGCCGACGGAGATGCCGCACGGACTGGAGATCGTGGCGCTCTTGCCGCGCGAAGATCCGCGCGACGTGCTCATTGCGAACAGCATCACGGGCGCGAGCTCGCTGGATGAGCTGGCGCCGGGAAGCCGGGTCGGGACATCGAGCTTGAGGCGCCGCGCGCAGCTGCACGCCGTACGGCCCGATCTCGAGGTCGTCGATTTACGTGGCAACGTGCCGACGCGCGTGAAGAAGGTGGACGAGGGCCATGTGCACGCCGCGATTCTCGCGGCGGCGGGGTTGCATCGGCTCGGCGTCTCGCAGCGTATCACCGCGTACCTCGATGCTCCTGCCTGGCTACCGGCGGCGGGGCAAGGTGCGATCGCCGTTCAGATTCGCACCGACGATGAGGATTCTCGAAAGGTCCTCGCGCCGCTCGCGGATGAGCCGACGATGGCGGATACGCGCGCGGAGCGGGCGTTCCTGGGCGCGCTCGAGGGCGGATGCCAGGTGCCGATCGGGGCGCTCGTCGTGCGAGACGACGAGCGGACGGAGCTCCATGGATTCATCGCCGATGTGAAGGGAACGCGGGTGTTGCGCGGATCGATCCCGCTCGATGAGTCGCAGCCGGAGTTGAGCGGCGTCCGCTTGGCGAACGAGCTTCGGCACCGAGGGGCGTCTGATATTCTGGAATCGCTTCGGCGCGCGGAGCATTTGCCGTCTCCGCAGCCGGAGTAGGGGACACCTTCGTCCCCGGGTACGCTCCTTCTCTAACAGCTCGAGCTATCCGGGTCGCTGGCGCGCCTCGACCTCCGCGAGCCACTCCAGCTCCGTGACGAACTGCCTGATCGAGAGCCGTACCACCATCGCCGCGTCCGAGGTCGGCGACGTCTCCTCGATCACGGCGTCGAGCGCCGCCGTGTCTTCCTCGATCTGCCGCTCGATGAACTTTCGGCGGCGCGCGATCTGAGCCTGGAAATCACGCGGGCGCGCCTGCCATGACAACACCATCCATGTGAGGAACGGGTCGGGGGGACGCTCTGTCGCCCAGCGTGCGTGAGCCAGCGAGCTCGCGAGCAAACGCCGTCCGTCGTCGCCCGGCTTGTAGACGCGGCGCTCGGGACCGAGTGATTCGTCGTTCTCGATCGCCTGGATATGGCCTGCCGCATCCAGCTTGCGTAACGAATAGTAGACTTGCGCTTTCGTGATACTCGCCCACTTCTCCACTTGCCGCCGCTCCAACTCGGCCCACAGCTCGTAGCCGTGCATCGGCCGTTCGGCGAGCATGGAGAGGACGACGAGATCGGCGAGGGTGACACCAGCGGGGCGGGGCATTGACGGGCAATCTAGTCTTAATTATACTAGCCGTCAACCGAGACTAGTATTAATTATACTAGTCGCTACCGCGAGGGACGGATCATATGACGGGCATTCCGGAGGCAACGATGGCGGCAACACTCAAGGCGCTCACGCCGGTTCTCATCGTCGACCACGTCGAGCCGTGTGCGGCGTTCTGGGTCGATCGGCTGGGCTTCACGAAGTCCAGCGAAGTACCGGGTGACGACGGAACGCTCGTCTTCTGCATTCTGCAGAAGGACGGCGTCGAGATCATGTATCAGACGAAGGCGAGCGTCATCGCGGACGCCCCCAGTCAGGAAGCGGACCTGGTCGGCCACAGCACGGCGCTCTTCATCACCGTGCCGAGCATGGACGATCTCGACGCGATCGAGCACGCGCTCGCCGGCGTGCCCGTCGTGAAACCGCGCCACACGACCTTCTACGGATCGACGGAGTTCTATGTACGCGAGCCGGGCGGGAACGTCGTCGGCTTCGCGGCATTCTGACCCTTCTACGCGAGGACACGCTCATGCCCAAGCGACTCGCCAAATCGCGCGAGAACGTCTTCGATCTCGAGCAGATCCCGAACGTCGGTCCGCGCATCGCGGCCGACTTTCGGAAGCTCGGGCTCGATCATCCGCACTCGCTCGCCGGCGCGAATGCGTACGCGCTCTACGATCGGCTCAACGCGCTCACCGGCGTGCGACACGATCCCTGTGTGCTCGATACGTTCATTGCCGCGATTCGGTACATGGAAGGCTCGCCCAAGCGAGCGTGGTGGCACTACACCGCGGAGCGGAAGCGAACGTTGGCGGCGGTCGCGGGCGGCTAATCGTTGATGAACGGATAGTAGAGCCGATCTCGGCGCCCGAGGATCGCGTCGAACGTGACCATCCACGCCTGCGCGCGGCGCGCCGGATCGGTGAGGCTGGCGATGGCGGCGCGGCCGTGCGCGATGGCGCGTTGGTGCGCATCGGGATAGTCACGCGCGTACTCGGTCGAATCAACGAGCTCGCCGTAGCCTCCGTGCGCGATCGCGTAGACGTCGGCGTACGCCTGTGCGAGCGCGAGATGCACCATCGCCGTATCGGCGGCGTGCGTCGCGAGCGCGCGCTCGCCGGCGTCGATGACGAAGCGCGGCTTCCGCGTGTCGCCCGTGGAGTCGACCGTCACTCCGTCGAACAGCGCGGCAAGCAACGCGCTTTGTCCCGCCCGACTCCTCGGAGCCGCCGCGTACGCCGCGCGCCGAACGTTGTGTGAGTATTCCATCATCGCGTCCGGCTCGTCGTTCCAGTACACGGCGCCCAAATGCTCGTATGTGGCGCGTCGTGCGGCGGAGCGCGCGCGGCCGACGCTGTCCCGGGCCGCGAAGAACTGCGACGCCGCGAGACTCATCATGAGATCCGCCGAGCGCAGCGCGGCCGCTCGCTGCTCGGCGGTGCGATGCGCGGTATCGGTGCTCAGGATGCGTATCGCGCGCACTACGACGGAATCACTGTCGGCCGTCACGACTGAGTCGTGCGAGATTCGCTCGGCGACGACCGCCGCCTCTCGCAACGAATCATCTCCGGCGATATGAAGCATCGAGTCGAGCAGCGCGCCAGGTCGGTCCGCCGACGGGAACACCGTGCCGATCATGCCGTGGGGATCGTCAGCGCCGTAAACGCGCAGGGTATTCCGGACGCGAAGGACGCGGCCAATCAGCACATGATAATCGGGATCCACCGCGCCGAATACGCGCTGCAGCGAGTCGAGGGCGATGATCGACCTGGTCGAGTCACTTCCCACGACCCGGATGACGACCGCGCGCAGCCGACAGTGTCGCTCGGCGAAGCGCGTCGTATCCGCGTCGAGCGTGAAGTCGCGAGGCGGCATCGGCGGATCGAAAACCGCGGCGTGGCGAACGACGAGCCCTTCGATCGTGTCGTTGCCGATGGCGACGAGGCACTCGGCGTCAACGTCCCAGGACGGTGCATCCGAACGGAGGGAGTCAGCGGGATGCGAACGCATCCACGCGTCGGGCGACACCGACGTGTCGACTGTGAGCAACGCTCGCAGACTGGCCGGCGGCGTGTTGCGCGCGCGTCGTTCGGCGCATGCGGCGATACTCACGGCAGCGGTCGTGAGCACGATCGATCGCGCGAGTCTCACTTCACCGCGAGTTGCTTGGATACGATTGGCACGAGCGAGCCGAAAACTCCCAGGGCGCCATCGAGGTGCTCGATCACGCCAGCGCCGCTGAAGAAGTCGCTGCTGCGGCGATAGTAGTCATAGTAGTTGCCGTCCACGGCGCTAACGATGACGCGATAGGGCGTTCCCTGGCCAGGTGTCCCGACAAAGGGAAACAAGTCGTCACCGAACATATTGCTCGATTGTCCGGTCAGGGCAATCGAGGTGTCGGCGAAGATCGCGGTCGGTCCCCGCACCGAGACCACGGAGACCTCGTACGATCGCGCGCCGGACACGCGCGACCAGGACAATCGCAGCGTGTCGCGAAGGAGCGTAAAGGGTTGCGACGACTCGGGCGTGGTGACCGGTGTCGTCGATGGAACCGTCGTTTGGCCGGTCACGACGCGTCCATCCGGCACGGCCACGCGAAGCTGGTAGGTTGCGCCGGGTACGACGGTGAAGCCAAGCTGATCGAGCGAGAAGTGGTAGATCGTCGTGAGGCGTGGCGCGTCGAACGAGGCGATCGCGTGCACGCTGTCGCGTTCCTCCGCGGCGCGCACGTTCCGCCCGTCGGGCAGCGACAGCGTCACGACGGCGCCGGTCACACCGGTCGCCGACGCCGTTGCGCCATTCGTCGATTGGACGACGACGTATTGGTCGCGCGCGGACGCGTCGAGCACCGCGTGCACGACCAGCGCGTGCGCGGCGGGTTCAGTCGGAGATTTCTCGACGCATGCCGCAAGGCTCGACGCGGCAACCAACGCGATTGCCGCGCGTTCAATACGCAACGGTCACCCCGAACGTCGGAACGAATGGAAGGTTGGGGAACGTGGTGCGCGTTGGGTGGCCCTTGAAGTCGTACAGATACGCCGCCGGATTCTTCGCGTTGAGCAGGTTCACCACACTGAGATACGGTGAAACCGTCGAGCCGCGAATGTGTCCGACGCGCGTCACGCCGACATCGACACGCCCGTACCACGGCAAGCGTGCGGAGCTCAGCGGCGCGGAGATGTTTTGCTCGATGTCGCCCGGCTCGGGAAGCCATCGCTGGTTCACGGGGTCATAACGCTCGCGGACGAACTTGCCGAGAATTGGCGTCGTCGGGAGGCCGCTGGCGACGTTCATTCGCGCCGACAGCGTGTAGGCGGCGGCCTGCCAGCGGCCCACGAGATTCAGATTGTGACGACGATCTTGCCCGGGGAAGTAATGCACGCCATCCGCGCCGATGCGCGATGACACGGCATACGAGTACGCGAGCCAGCCGCTGAACGGTCCACCCTCGAGTTGCCGCAGCAACACGTCGGCACCGTAGGACGTCCCTCTCGCGGTCGTGAACTCGTCGCCGTGTACGCCCGGGTCGCTGTATGGGTTGGGCACGAGCAGGTGGTCGTAGCGCTTATAAAAAGTCTCAATGTGCAACAGGCGCCGCGACGACAGCCAATGCTCGAAGCCGACGACCGCGTCGCGTGAATGTGAGACGGCGAGCAGCGAATCGCTGGCGACCCAGAACTGCAGCGGCTCGAGCGGCTCCTCCTCGCGACCAAGCGAATGCATCCACTGCGCATACGTGCCGGCGGCGAAGGTGAGCGCGGCGTCCGGCGTGACGAAGTATTTGATCGACAGGCGCGGGGACAGTCCGCTCCACCGCGCTGCTTCAACCGCATCGAACCGCGCGCCGGTCTCGATGAGCAGCGACGGTGTTGGGCGCCACGTCTGATCGGCGAACAGCGAGGCCACGCCCGACCGCTGCCTGAGTGAATCGAATGGGAAGAGATCGGCGATTCCTGGCAGCGCCGAATTCGCCTGATACTCGAGGCGCACGGCGGACACTTCGTACCCGATCGTATGAGACAACGTCGGGCGGTAGGTCGTGATCGATCCGCCGGCGCGCTGATCGGTGACTTGATCGGCGGCGTGATAAAAGCTGTTGAGAACGTCGACATTGGAACCGAATCGCGTGAGCGACACGCGTTGAGCAACGACGACGCTGTCGCCAAGCGACATGCCGAATAACGTGGGCCGCGCGTCGAAGTTCCTGGAGAGCGTCGCACCGAGCACGCCGTTGCCCCAATGCACGTTCGAGTCGTTGCTTTTGTCATCTTCACTGACGTCAGCGCCGATGTATCCGGTGACGGACAGCCGCATGCCCGAGCCGAAGGTGCGTGCGAGATGCGCTTGCCCGTCCTCGAAGTGATAGGGGAACGCACCGGGCTTGAAGAGATCGACGATGGCGTCAGCGTAGGTGCGGCGCGCGCCAATCATCCACGATCCCGATCCGTCGCCGAACGCGCGGCCGAGCGACGCCGTGGCGGACATGAGAGAGACCTCGGCACGGCCGCCGAGCGATGTGCTCGTCGCGTCGGCCGACTGCACGTCGAGCACGCCGGACAAACGTCCGCCAAACTCCGCGGGAAGTCCCCCGCGACGCATGTCGACGCGGCCGACCATGGGGTCGATGAACGTGCTGAACAGGCCGCCCAGGTGGTATGGATTATAGATCGGATATCCGTCGAGCAGCACGAGATTCTGATCCGCTTCGCCGCCGCGCACGTTGAAGCCGGCGGAATAATCGCTGCGCGCGGCAACGCCAGGCATCGTTTGCACCGCGCGCAACACGTCGGGCTCGACGAACAGCGGCGCGGATTGCAGCTCACTGCGAGTGAACGAGACAGCTCCGATCGTCGCCGTCGTCGCGAATGCGCGGCGTTCCACGCGATCGGCTTCCGACACGACGACGGGCAGCGTGACAGGGCGGGTCGTGCTGTCGGCGGTCGACGCACGGCGCGCGGGAATCTCCGGCGACGCGTTGACGACGACGATTTGTCCCGCGGCCGACACACGCACGCGGAGACGCGCCGCCTGCGCGATCTCGAGCAGCGCGACCGACGCGGTTCGCGAGTGAGATGGAATCGTCACGTGCGTGGCGAGACCGGACAGCTGGGGATCGAAGGTGATGTTGAGGCGTGCGGCAAGGACCACCGCGCGCAACGCGGCGTCGGCGGGCTCGTTGGCGAACCCCATCATGACTATTGTGCGCAGTGCCGCGACACCGTTGCCCTCGGCGCGCAAGTCGCTGAACGACGAATCGACGACGCGCGGCGTCTGCGCGAGGCCAGCGTGCGCGAGCGCGATTGCCGTAACGCCGGAGAGAACGTGATGACGCGCGTTCATCAACGCGTCCTCGGCGTGAACGTGATGGTGTCTCCGTGCTGCGCGTGATTGAAGCTGGCCGCGGCGGCGAGTCCATCGAGCACGCCCGCGAGCGTGGGCGCGCTGTAGATCGCGGTGACGTGTCGCTGCGCGAGCCGCGTATCCGGGATCGTGATGACGACGCCGAACCAGCGCTCGAGCTCCGCCGCGACTCGGGCGAGCGATGCGTTGTCGAAGCTCAACGCGCCCGACGTCCAGCTTGCGTACGTCGACGCGTCCGCGGAATGCACCTGCACGGGCGCGCCACCTGGCGCGACGACGCCGAGATGTCCGGCGGTGATCGTCGTCAACACCGCAGGATGCAACGTGTCCGAGAGCGCGACTGCTCCCGACGTGACGGCGACGCTCACGAGCGAATCTTCCGGATAGGCTCGCACGGTGAATTCCGTCCCGACGTCCCGCGCCGTCGCGGCGCCGGCGCGGACGATGAATGGCCGCGCATCGTCGTGGACGACGCGGAAGGCGCCGAGTCCGGTGAGCGACATGTCGCGGCCGCGGCGCGATGAGGAGATGCGCAGCGAACTTGCCGGCCCGAGCGTGGCGATGGATCCGTCGTCCAGATGAATGACGAGTCGCTTCCCCGCGGCGGTCGCATACGTGCGTCCGCGGGATGCATTGTCGACATGCCTGGTAACGAGCAGCGTCGCGGCGGCCGCGATCAGCACGGCGGCGGCAACCGCATACCAGTGTACGCTAGCACGCTTCGCCGGCGCATGGCTGCCGGCACCTGTGATGCGCTCGGAGAGCCGTGTCCATTGTTCGTCGGTGCGCCACGCGCGGCGCGGTCCGGGGCGTGCGTCGAGTTCGTCGTCCGTCATGCGAGTACGACGCGTTGGTTGTGAAAAACCCTACCCTCGGGTGTCGGCGGCGTCGTCCGCGGCAGATCCGACGAGCTCGCGCAAACGGACTTTCGCGGACGCGAGCAGTTTTTCGACGGCCTTGATCGTGACACCCATCGCCTGCGCGATGTCGGCCTGGGACATTTCATGGTCGAGCCGAAGGATCAAGGCGGTACGACACCGGACCGGCAGGCGGTCGATGGCGCCGCGCAACAGGCGCGTGCGTTCATCGATCTCGAGCGAATCGTCGATCGGCGTCGGCCCGCTCACGGTGCGATTGACGCTTTCGTCGCGCATGGCGCGCTCGGTCCAACGGCGAATGACCGAGCGATGCCGAAGATGCGCGAGCGCACGGTTCCGCGCCGCCGTGAACAGGTAGGCCCGCGCCGACGATTCGATGTCGAGTTGCTTCGCGTTGATCCACACTGTGAAGAAAAGCTCCTGAACGATCTCCTCGGCGATGTCCTGCGACCGAACGAGCGAATCGACGACTTCGCACAGCGGTGCGTGCAGCGCGCGAAAGAGCCGCTCGAACGCGACCGCGTCGTGCGTGCGCACACGGCGCACGAGCATCTCGATGTCGGCGTTCGAAAGCGTCGCCATGCGGAGCCGTAAGTTCCCGGTTAACTTTGACGCGTGCCGTCATTTCCGTCCTATCGCCCGCGCCGCTTGCGACGCACGGAGCCGCTGCGGCGGCTGATTCGCGAAACGTCGCTCCTGCCGTCGCAGCTCATACTACCGCTATTCGTACGTCCGGGATCCGGAATCCGCCAGCCGGTGGAGGCGATGCCGGGCGTATTTCAGACGACGGTCGACGAAATGCTGCGGGACGCCCGGCAGGCGTCCGACCTTGGCGTCGGCGGCGTGATCCTGTTTGGCATTCCTGAATCCAAGGACGCGAACGGGTCGCAGGCCTGGAACGACGACGCGCCCGTGCAGCAGGCGGTGCGCGCGCTCAAGCGTGAGCTGCCGGAGCTCGTCGTGATCACCGACGTCTGTCTCTGCGAGTATACCGATCACGGGCACTGCGGCGTCATCCACGACGGCGACGTGGACAACGACGAAACGCTCGAAGCGCTGGCGCGCGAAGCGGTCTCGCACGCGCGCGCCGGGGCCGACATCGTGGCGCCGAGCGACATGATGGACGGCCG
Organism: Gemmatimonadaceae bacterium; assembly: GCA_035606695.1. Classification (NCBI taxonomy): domain Bacteria; kingdom Pseudomonadati; phylum Gemmatimonadota; class Gemmatimonadia; order Gemmatimonadales; family Gemmatimonadaceae; species Gemmatimonadaceae bacterium. The sequence goes on along the minus strand of DATNEW010000008.1, from coordinate 65,058 downwards.
GGTGGGGCGGATTCGCGCGGCGCTGGACGCGGAAGGGTACTCGACCACGCCGATCCTGAGCTACGCGGCGAAGTTTGCCGGGCCGTTCTACGGTCCGTTCCGCGATGCGGCCGAATCGACGCCGAAGTTCGGCGATCGCCGGAGCTACCAGATGGACTCCGGTAATTCGGATGAAGCGCTGCGCGAGGTGCGGCTCGACATCGAGGAGGGCGCGGACATGGTGATGGTGAAGCCGGCCGGGCCGTTTCTCGACGTCATCCGGCGCGTGAAAACGGAAACGGGCTATCCGCTCGCCGCGTACCAGGTGAGCGGGGAATACGCTATGATTCAGGCAGCCGCGGAGCGCGGCTGGATCGACGGCGAGCGGGTCATGATGGATTCGTTGCTGGGCATCCGGCGGGCCGGGGCCGACGTCATCATCACATACTTCGCGTGCGACGCGGCGAAGCTGCTTACTTCACAACGCTGATCATGAAGTACCGTAATTTTCCCGGCACCGACGTGCGCGTGAGCGAAGTCGGCTTCGGCACGTGGACCATCTCCACCGGCTGGTGGGGCGACAAGACGGACGCCGAAGCGGTGGCCATGCTGCGCCGCGCGCTCGACGATCACGGCGTGACGTTCTTCGACGCGGCCGACGCGTACGGCAACGGCCGCGCGGAGCGGCAGATCGCCGAGGCGTTCCGCGGCCGCCGTGACGAGGTCGTCATCGGCACGAAGGTTGGTTATGATATTTATAATGAGGAAGCTCAAAAGTCCCGGCGCGGACAGAGCGAGCTTCCCATGCGCACCGATCCGGCGTTCATTCGCTACGCGGTCGATCGCTGCCTGGAGCGTTTGGAGACGGATTACATCGACGTCCTCCAGCTCCACAACGCCAAGATGGAGCACGTGCGCGACGCCGAGCTGTGGGGCACCATGCGCGAGCTCCAGCGCGAGGGAAAGATTCGCGCATGGGGCGCCGCGTTCGGCCCCGCGATCGGGTGGCTGTACGAAGCCGTGGAACTGGTCGAGCGCGAGCGCGACATCAACACCATCCAGATGATCTGGAACGTGCTCGAACAGCATCCAGGCACCGGCATGTTGAACGCCGCCAAAGAGCACGCGCCAAATTGCTGCTTCAACATTCGCGTGACCCATGCATCGGGCATGCTGGAAGGGAAATACACCGAAGACACGGTCTTCCCCGAGAACGATCATCGCCGGCATCGGCCACGCTCGTGGTTGATCAACGGCGTGCGCAAAGTCAAGACGCTCGACTTCTTGACGCGCGACATGACGCTCGGCCAGGCGGCGCTCAAGTGGCTGCTCGCCGAGCCGCGCGTGGTGACGGCGCTGCCGAACGTGTACGACGACGAGCAGCTCGCGGAGTTCGCCGGGGTGAGCGACAAGCCCGACCTCACGCGCGAGCAGATGGAGCGCGTCGACGAATTGAACGAGACGAACTTTGGCATCGGCGAAGAGCCGATGTCGTACAAGGGCACGATGTCGCGCGATGACGCCCAGCGCCCAGCGCCCATCGCCCATCGCGCATGATCCACTACTGGCACGACCTCCCTCCAGGTCCCCATCCGCCGGAGGAGATCACGGCCGTCATCGAGATTCCCTTCGGCAGCCGCAACAAGTACGAGCTCGACAAGAAAACCGGCATCATGAAGCTGGACCGAGTGCTGTACTCGGCGGTCCACTATCCGGGCGACTACGGACTCATTCCGCGCACGCTGCACGAAGACGGCGATCCGCTCGACGTGCTCGTCCTCGTGAAAGAGCAGACGTTTTCAGGATGTCTGATCGACGTCCGTCCGCTCGGCGTGCTGCGCATGCTCGATCGCGGTGAGCCCGACGACAAGATTCTCGCCGTGGCGCTCAGGGATCCGTACTACGAGGAATTCTTCGACATCGCCGACATTCCACAGCATCTGCTGAAGGAAGTCGAGTACTTCTTTTCCACCTACAAGGATCTCGAAGGCAAGCGCGTGCAGATCCTGGGATGGGAGAAGAGCGAGTTCGCGATGCGCGTCATCAACGAATCGATCGAACGCTACGACGCCGAGTACATGCGCGTCGGGCCGTAACGACAATCCAATCAATCGTCGTCGGGCAGCGGCTCTTCGCGCCGCCGCACCTTCACCTTGAAGTCGGACATGAACGCCGTGCCGGTCAGTCGAATGACTGGCGTGCGCGCGGACGCAACCGTGCCGGGCACCATTGCGTCCGCGCTGTTCCGCATGTCGGACATGAAGGCGTGCATGTCGTTGATGACGTGCATGTCCGGTGACACGATCACGCGAAATGACGCCATGATCGACGTGATCTCGATGTTTACCACGCCGCCGACGGGCAGCACCGCCGTCGTGAGATCGAGGCGCGAATCGCTCCACAACGCAAAGACGTGGAGATCGCGTGGCACCGTCCAACGGCCGACGCGGCGATGCGAGCTCATGATCGACAGCAATCGCCCGCGCGGCGCCTCGATCGCCGGGGACGGCGCCACGATCAAATTCGCATCACGAGCAACGTGCGCGATTCGGTCCGCCGGCGCGAGCGCCGCTCCGCCGTTCGGCACGCCGGCGACCGACGTCAAGTCCGCCGTGATCGCGTCCAGCTCGGCGACCGAGATCGCTTTGTAGACGCGCTCGATCCGCCGCTCGAGATCCTCGAGCGACAGATCGTCATTCGCGAAATGCTGCGACAGCTCGCTGATCTTCTGTTCGCGAGCACGCGACAGCGACGGCGGCGGTAACGGTTCGGGCACGACTACATCATACGGACGAATGCCCCTACGCGTTTTGCTCTGGCCGAACGGCGCCGTGATCCACCGGCTCGGGCTCGCGCGGCAGGAACAAGCGGTCGTAGATCAGCGCCGCCGCGATGCCGCCGAGGATTGGACCGATCCAATAGGCGCTCTGGCCTTCGAAAATGCGGGTCACGACGGCGGGGCCGAAGGACCGCGCCGGGTTCATCGAGCCGCCCGTCAGCGGGCCGATCGCCAGAATGTCGGCGGCGACGGTGAGGCCGATCGCGAAGCCGCCAACCTTCGGCGCGCGCGGATCGACCGCCGTGCCGAACACGACGAACACCAGGAAGAACGTCGCGATGAACTCGAGCACGATCGCCTGAATCAGCGACACGTCCGCCGAGATGTTCTGGCCGCCCAGGCGCGTGTTGGTCGCGATGACGGCGGGAAAGAGCCCCTTGAGCGCGTACGCCGCGAGAATGGCGCCCGAGAATTGCGCGATCCAGTAGACGACCGCCATCATCGGCTCGATACGCCGCGTGACGAGGAAGCCCGCGGTGACGGCGGGATTCAGATGTCCGGAGATGCGCATCGTGGCCGTGACCATGATGGCGAGAATCAACCCGTGAGCGAGGGCGATGTTGATCACGACGGCCTGCATCGAGATCAACGGGCTCGTGATGATCGCGCCGCCGCCCACGAAGACGAGCGCGAACGTGCCAATGAACTCGGCCGTGAAGTGACGCCAGGCGTCTTTCATTGTTGATCGGGGCTGGGGTTTGGGATGTCCGACACGACTGCGAACGTCCAGCGCCGACCAACGACCTCACGACCTCACAACCTCACGAGGTCAATCGGCGCGCTTCAACACTAACGCGGCGTTGATCCCACCGAAACCGAACGAGTTGTTCATCATGTAGTCCACGCGGGCGGTTCGGCCGCTGCCGGGAATGTAGTCGAGATCGCAGCCGTCGTCGGGATTCTCGAGGTTGAGCGTGGGCGGCAGCCACTCGTTCTCGAGCGATAGCGCGCAGATCGCGGTCTCGATCGCCCCCGAGGCGCCGAGGGCGTGGCCGTAGTAGGCCTTGGTGCTGCTCACCTGGAGCTTGGAGGCGTGATCGCCGAACACGGACCGAATCGCGCGCGTCTCGGTGGGATCGTTGAGCGGCGTGCTCGAGCCGTGCGCGTTCACGTAGCCGATTTCGTGCGGCGCGACACCCGCATCCTTGAGCGCACCGCGCATGGCCCGCGCGGCCTGGGACCCGTCGGGCCGCGGCGCGGTCATGTGATGCGCGTCGTTGCCGTACGCGTATCCCACGATTTCGCCGTAGATATGCGCACCGCGCGCTTTCGCGCGGCCGAGCTCCTCGAGCACGAGCACAGATGCCCCTTCACCCATCACGAAGCCGTCGCGCGTACGATCGAACGGACGCGACGCGCGGTCCGGCTCGTCGTTGCGCGTGGACATCGCTCGAATGATCGCGAATGCGCCGAAGCATACCTGGCTGAGAGGCGCTTCGGCGCCGCCGGAGAGCATGACGTCGGCGTATCCATCTCTGATCTGGCGAAAGCCTTCGCCGATCGCCATGGTGCCGGACGCGCAGCTCATCGCGTTCGTGCAGTTTGGTCCCTGCACACCGAACTCGATGGCGACGTTGCAGCTCGCGGCGCCGCCGAAGACGTTCGTCGCCAGCGTCACGGCGACGTTCTTGATCCCTTCGCGGAGGAAGACGCGGAGCTGCTCTTCGGCGAAGCCGACACCGCCCAGCGCCGTGCCCATCGTCGAACCGACACGCTCGCGATCCTCGGCGCCGAGATTCAGTCCCGCGTCTTCGATCGCGAGCCGCGCCGAGGCCACGGTGAACTGCCCGAAGCGATCGAGCCGCTTGGCACGACGTTCTTCGATGAAGTCCGAGGTATGAAAATCGATTTCCGCCGCGATTTGACTTCGATAAATCGACGCGTCGAAACGCGAAATCGGCCGCACGGCCGAACGCCTGCGATGCAGCCCTTCCCACATGGCGGGATGCGAGATGCCGATCGGAGTGACTACCCCGATCCCCGTGATCGCTACCCGCCGACGCTCAGCCACCGCTACTCCGCTTCAAGAGACATGACCTGTCGTACGTTCGGCGGCGTGCGCCAGACCTGCAAGGGTGCGCGACGCGATTCCGTGTACGAAAATCGGTCCGATGACGGCACGCGCCGCCAATAGACTTATCAGCGGCCACCCCGGTCCGTTCCAAACGTGTACGATGCGCACGAGCGTTTCGGATGGACCGCGTTCGTGGAAGCTCCATTCGACGTCCATGCCGGTCGTAATGCCGTGGATGTGCCGAAATCGAATCGAGGCCGGCTGCGTTCCGCCGGGCGTCGTCACGCTCATGACCGACGTCCACCAGGTCGGCCAGCGTAGCGGACCGAACGGGCGATTCGCCGACATCTCGACAGTGCCGCCGCCGTCGCCGCGGCGGTCGTGGAATCGCACGAATCGATAATGCGGGAGGTGGTCAGGCCAATGCTCCACGTCCGCCGCGATGCGGAAGATCACGGGCAGCGGAGCACGCACGAGATGCTCGTCGATCGTCGTCATGCGGCGATCGGTCGGCATGGGACCAAGATCCAATGGTGCGGTCATGTCGTCGGCGCCCAGCGCGCGATGAGTCGAAATCCAAGACGCCGCCGCACGCGCGGCGTGTTACCCGTGGCCGCGCGCACGAGACGCGTGAGATCCTCGGCGGTGAAACCGCGCAGCACGGAGACGACGCCGTCGTGTCGGGTAACGCGATGAAAGCGCAGGGGGAACGAGACGAGCCAGAAGCCCGCCGCCGCGATCCAGCTCCGCCGCAAATCGGCGACGATCGCGGCGTGGCGCGCGACGCGGTTCATCTCGCGAATCAGCGCGACCGCGCCGGCATCGTCGAAGTGATGCAAGACCTGCGAACAGATGACGACGTCGATCGATCCATCGCGAAACGGCAGCGCGAGTGCGTCGGCGCACACGGGAAGGTCGAGCCGGTCGCTTGCCGCGCCGAGGAGCGAAAACGCTTCGTCGACGCCGACGGTGGTCAGCGTGATGCCGCGATCTCGCGCGGCCGAGCGAACCGCGGCTGGAATGTCGGCGAGGCCCGCGCCGATGTCGAGCATCGTCACCGCGCCGCGATCCGGGAGCGAATCGAGAATCTCGAGCACTTCACGAACCGCGGCGCGCAGTCCCCCGAGCAGGCGGTTGCTGCGCGTGACGTCGCCGATTGAACGGCGGCGCACATCCGTGGGCACGTTCGGGTCGTCGAGAATCTCGAAGCCGCGCCGCCGTGCGGGGGTCAGCACCGCTGCTCAGCGCTCCAGCTGCGCGTAACCGCCGCGGTAATACAGCAGCGGCCGCCCGTCCGCCGCCGCGGGCTCGGCGCGGTCGACCTCGGCGATGAATATCGTGTGGTCGCCGGCGTCGTGGTGCCGTACGACGTGGCACTCCATGTGGGCGAGCGCGTCCTCGAGGAGCACGACACCGTTGTGACCGCGGTGGAATGCGATTCCCTCGAACCGATCGTCCTCTTCGGCGGCGAAGCGCCGGGAGTATGCTTCCTGGTCTGATGACAGTATGTTAATACCAAAACTGGGATGCTCGAGCATCAGCGGGTGCATCGACGCGTCGTGATCGATGCACACCAGCACGAGCGTCGGGTCGAGGCTCAACGAGCAAACGGCGCTGGCGGTCATGCCGTGATCCAGGCCGGCGTCGTCGCGCGCCGTGAGGATGGTGACACCCGACGCGAACCGCCCGAGGACCGCGCGAAAGGTCTCGGCGTCGATCATCTTGCGGCCTCGGCGACCCGTCCGTTTCGCGACGGGACGACTGGGACAGTTCGCGACGTTGGTCCGAACACTTTCCACAAGTATGACAGTCTCACTACCTCTCGGGCGGGGACAAAGTCTCCGGTGACGCCGATGAGCAAATCGGCGAGATCCTTTCGCGCCGCGAGATTGCGCGCGGCGCGGTTGATGAGCGACGGCCGAGCGACCACGGCACCGACGACTCGCTCGACGAACCATTTGCCGGCCATCTCGCGCCGGCGCGACTTGTCGTACGCGGCAAGCTCGCGATCGGCGAGAGAGGCTGTCGGAGCCTTGAGTGCCGCGCAGAGCCTTGGCGCCAGCATCTCGCCGCCGCGCAGCGCCGAATAAATCCCCTGACCGGTAAATGGATCGAAGAAATCCGCTGCATCGCCGATGAGTGCCGCCCCTGAGGACCACGCGCGCCGTGCGTGCGCCGCGAATGGTCCCGTGGCGACGATCGGCGTTGCGCGCTTCGCGTTCGCGAATCGAGGACCGACCGACGCACGCGAACGAAGCCACTGCTCCAGGAACGCCGCCCGATCGGCCGAAATCTCGCGCCCGCGAGACGCGGGCACCACCAGCGCGACGGTCGTCAGACCGTTTCCAACGTCGGCGATGCCGACGAACCCGTCACGTGAGACGTGCATCTCGCCCAGGTCCCCGACCTCCGACACGCCGCGATAGTGCGTGACGAGCGCGATGCGCCGCGGCCATCGGTATGAATGCGCGAGTCCAAGGCGGCGCGCGACGATCGAACGCAATCCGTCCGCGCCAACGATGAGTCGCGCGCGCAGCTCGCGTGCCTCGCCCGCGACGAGAACGTTGACGCCGGCCGCGGCGTTCGTGTCATCGCGAATGACGTCGGTGACGCGAACGCGTTCCATCACGCGCGCACCGGCGCGCCGCGCGCGATCGAGAAGCACCGCATCGAGAACTTCGCGGCGCACGGACAGACCATACGGCGTGCTGCCTTTGTATCCGTGCGCACCGACAAAATCGCCGGCGATCACCGAACCGTTCGGCGCGTGGACGCGGATCCCGGAGAGCTTCGCGGCGCCTGACGCCTCGATCTCGCCGAGGGCGTCCATATTCGCCAGAATGCGCGACGCTTCGGGGCTCAGCGACTCGGCACACGGCTTTGGCCGTGGAAATGTCGCGCGATCGACCATGAGCACATCGACGCCGGCGCGCGCCAGCGCAAACGCCACGGATGAGCCAGCCGGTCCCGCGCCGACGACGAGCACTTCTGCATCGTGCATTCTCGTACTCTATCGTGCCATCCAAGCAGCCAGAAGTCCGCCGGCGACTCCGCTGAGCAAATTCACGGCATCGTTCGTCAGCCATCGTACGCCGCCGCGCGCCGTGGTCGGCGTTCCACAATCGTGAATGATGCGTTCGGTGAGCTGTGCGCACGCGGGGCACCAACGACGCGTCTGGATGAGCGCGCCGAGCAGTGAATCGACGAGCGCCCCGACGAATCCGCCGGCGGCGATGGCGATCGCGTCACCGTGCGCGCCGAAGACGCGAGCGAGAATCGCGATGAACCCGGCGCCCGCGGCGGAAGCGATCAAGCCGATCGCCGTCACGCCGCCCGACATACCGGCAGCGACGGGACGAAACGTGACGATCGAGCGCGGCCCGCCACCGTAGAGCGTTCCAATCTCCGTCGCCCACGTATCCGCGGCCGAGGCCGCGAGTGCGCCGATGCCGAGTGCGAGCCAGCGAGTGTTGGGCTCGATGATGGTGAGGAGCGCGCCGGCGATGAATACCGCGCCGTTCGCGAATACTTGCAATGCATCGCGCTCACCTCCTTTGGCGACTACCTTGGCGGTTCGCTGCTCCTTCTCGCGGCGGCCAAGGTGGGACAACGCGGTCGATGAGACGAAATACACGATCAGCAGAATGGCCCACGCCCAACCCGCGGCGGCGGCGAGCGTTCCGGTCACGACGGCCGCGAGCGCGCCGTCAGGCGTCAGCGAACGCGTCCGCCGCGCGGCGATGGCGATGATGGCGGCGAGTGCCGCGCCGATCAGAGTGCGCAGCAGCATGACATTGAAAGCTTTATGGCTTGAACGGCCTCTCTGGCCCGGCTAGCTTCGCAATCCGCCCTTCTATCGACGCACATGCTTGCCACCGTAGACGCCCTCGTCCCGCTCAGCCTCCTCGAGGCCGTCCGCAACGTCGATACGCCGAACGACCAGTTCGAGGCGGAGTTCGTCGACGAGCTGCGCAACAAGCGGTTGGGGTTGAGTGACACGATCTACGCGCAGATCAAGCGGCACACGGAAGCGGCGAAACGGGGACATCGTACCGGCCAGGACGAGGCGATCGCGCTGGCGAAGTTGATCGGCCGCCGTCCCGACGCCGAGGCGGTGTTTCGCGCCGCCGGGCGGTATCTCGCCAAACAGTCGTATCGCACGATTTCGCCGGTGACGCGCAAGATGATGCGGCTCTTGCCGTCGGCGATGGCGCGTCCTCTCGCGTTCCGGCACGCGCGGAAGATCGCGGGTCGGTATCTCAACGGCAACGTGCGGCGTGTCGGCACGTTTCTGCTCCTCGACGTGCCGCGGTCGATCACGCTCGGCACGGCGCCGGGGAGCATCGGGTGCACGTACTATGAATCGTCGCTGCGCGAGCTGCTGCTGTTGTTGATCGGCAGCATCGGCGCCGTGGAGCACGTGCGGTGCAATGGGCGCGGCGAAGGAACCGACGAGTGGCGCGCCGACTGGCGGTCGTTCGATCGGACGGCGGGTCTCACAAACACGTCATCCTGAGCACGCGAAGCGTAGCGAAGGCCCCTATCGCTGCGGTGCGCAGTCCTCGGCGACAAAGGGGTCCTTCGCCCTCGCTTCGCCCTCGCTTCGTCCTCGCTTCGCTCGGTCTCAGGATGACACCAACTTCATAGAACTGACATGCTCTCTCCTGAATCGCTCGCCGACGTCCAGCGCGCACTCGCCGCCGCCGGCGTCGACGGTTGGCTGCTGTACGATTTTCGCGGTCTGAATCCGATCGCCAGTGGACTCATGCGGCTCGACGGCATGACGACGCGACGCGTATTTGCCTGGGTGCCGACGCGCGGCAAGCCCGTCGCCATCACGCATGCCATCGAACAAACGCAGTGGAAACATTGGCCGACGGACTGGACGCGCGAGATCTACGCGTCGTGGAAGAGTCTCGAATCGCTGCTCGCGAAGCACATCAAAGGCAAGCGCGTCGCCATGGAATACTCGGCGGGTGATGCCGTGCCGTATCTCGATCGCGTGCCGGCGGGCGTGATCGAGATGGTGCGCGAGGCCGGAGCGACGGTCGTGTCGTCGGGCGAGCTGGTGTCGCGCTTCTACGCGACATGGAACGCCGAGAACATCGCGTCGCACCTGCGATCGGCGGAGATCATCGCGTCGGTGGCAAAGGACGCGATGGAGCTCGCCGGCGAGCGCGCGCGGGGGAAGGAACCGTTGGCCGAGCACGAGTTGATGGGCTGGATCCTCGACAACTTCAAGAAGCATGGGTTGACGACAGATCACGGGCCGAATGTGTCCGTCGGCGCGAACGCGGCGAATCCGCACTACGAGCCGTCGGCCGACGCGCCGAAAGTGATCAAGCCCGGCGAGATTCTGCTGATCGACCTCTGGGCGCGCGAGGCGGATGGCGGCGTGTGGGCCGACCAGACCTGGATGGCGTCGCTCGGAAAGCCGTCCGCGGACGCATTAGAGATCTGGAATGCCGTGAAAGACGCCCGCGACGCGGCGATCGCGCTCGTGCTGCAGAAGGCCAAGGCCGGCGTCGCGATCAAGGGCGCCGACGTGGACGACGCGGCGCGCCAGGTGATCGATTCGCGCGGATTCGGCGAGAACTTCACGCATCGTACCGGGCATTCGATCGACTCGCGCGAGCTGCACGGATCCGGGCCGCATCTCGACAATCTCGAGACGCGTGAGGAGCGGTTGCTCGTGCCGGGGGTGGCGTTCTCGATCGAGCCGGGGATTTACATCCCGGGCAAGATCGGCATGCGGACCGAAGTCAACGTGTACATCACGCCTGGTGAGGCGGTAGTGACGCCCCGGGAGTATCAGAAAGAGTTGATGATCGTTTAACGGCAGAAGATCGACTGGAGACTGCGAATGGAACAGTCGACTGGAGAGAGCGAATGGAAACGGCGAATGGAAGGAGCGACGCCTTTTCCATTCGCATTTTCCAATCGCCTGTTCCATTCGATCTTTCCACTCGCTTTCTCCAATCGCCGTTCTAGCTCTTGACCTCACCTCCAAATCCCCGGATCCTCGAGCCCGAGCCGCCAATAGGCCACGCGCGTCGCGCCAAGCGTCGTAACTTCGCCGATCAGCGTTCGCAGGAGCTCAGCATCCGTCACCCACAGTTCCCAATCGTTCGGTTTCACCGCGTGCATCGAGCCCGATGACGGATCGTGCACCAGCTCGACGTTCGCTTGCGCCGCGGCGTGGCGCGCATCCTCGAAGCTGATCGGCTGGCCCGGCTGATTCGGCCGCCACAGATACCCGTAGAGCGGCAGCGCCGCAACGATTTGTGACGCCCCCGCGGCCGCGATGCGCGCGCCGAGCGTGCGGCGAACCCAAAGGGGTGTGGCGATCGGTCCCGGCGCCGACGTCGACCAATGCTCGTCGTAGAGCATGACGACGAGCAAATCGGCCACTGCCGCGAGCGACGCCGTCGGATACGCGGCGGTGTCGGCGGCCGGAATCGCGAGCGCGACGACGCGCACGCCGCGTCGATGCACGCTGTCGACGATCGCGCGGACCACGCGAATCGTACGAGGAACGTCGTCGCGCGACTGATCCTCGAGGTCGAGCACGACACCCTCGTAGCCCCCACTCGAGAGCAGGCTGGCCGTGCGCGACGCCGTAAACGCCAACGCGCCAGGATCGGCCGCCAGGCGGCGAATCATCTCCGGATGAAACCTGGTCCCCCCATAACTGGTGACCAACGCAAACCGTCCCGCAGTGGCCGCGCGCGGCGTATTGTCCCGGTAGAGTTGAGCGGGCTGACCGGTTAGGCTATCGAGCTGTATCCAGCCACTCACGACCACGTCGAGCGACTTGCCGTGCGCCGCGACGCTGCTGTCGCTCCTCGCATCCCACGGCGCGGTGAATCCCCACGACACGGCGACACGAGGCGCGGCGGTCATGGTGGCTGGCGTCGTTCCGCCGCAGCCGCCCAGCGCCGTGATCACGGTGATCCAGGTCAACGCCGCAAATAATCCGAGAGGCCTTCGTAGATGGCGCGTCGTTTGCCCCCTTTGGCGGCGTGAGTCGCTTGAACCCTATTGCCAGAATCGTGACCGAATTCAAATCGCGGCGCATCGCCGCCGTTGTGCTCGCTTGTTCCTGCCTTGTCGCCTGCGGAAAGGATGCCGCGCGAACCCAGAAGAGTGGCAGTCGCACGACGGCGGTCGTTCAGAAGACCGACGACTCCGCGGCGGGGACCGTCGATCTCGGCGGCGGGTCGTACAAGCCTGGGCCGGTCACCTCGAGCGGATCTCTCGCGGGCACGATCAAGCTTGACGGCGCGGCGCCCGCGCCGGTGGCGATCGATATCGATCAGAAAATCTGTGGCACGACCGCCGAAAGCCCGGTAACGACATCGGCGAAAACGGGTGGTCTCGGCGGCGTGGTCGTGTGGATCGCCAACATCACCACCGGCAAACCGTTTCCCATCGACAAACGCGCGGAATTGTCGAGTGAGAAGTGCGCGCTGGATCCGCGAGTGCAGGGCGTGGTCGTCGGCACGACGGTCAACGTCTTCAACGACGACAAGCTGCTGCACAAGCTGGTGTTCACGCCGTTGGGAACGCACGACACCCTGACCGCCATGCCGTTCTTCAACGAGGGGCAGGTCGTCGCGAGCGAGCGGCTCGCGAAATCGCCGGGCATCGTCGAGGTGCGTTGCGTTCAGCATCCGTGGACGCACGCCTACATCGCGGTGTTCGATCATCCGTATTTCGACGTGACCGAAGACGACGGCAGCTTCAAGATCGATTCGCTGCCGCCCGGCACGTACACGGTCAACCTGTGGCACGAAGGGATGGCCAAGCCGGTGACGCAGTCCGTGAACATCGCGGCGAACGGCACCGCCCGCATCGATCTGCCGATCAAGCTTCAATAAACTCTGATCGGCAGATCGAGCGCGGTCGCTACTGCTGGCAGCGCGCGAACGGACTGTCGGGCTTCGTCTTGTCGACGACGACGCGATGATCCAGGTCCGCCACCTTGACCGCGATGTCATATACCAGCTTGTCGACGGCGGCCATGTGCGTGTACTGGATGTATTCCGGCTCGTCGGTCACCTGGTGGTAGTCCGCGTGGCCGCCCGTCGTGAAGAAGATCACCGGAATGCCGTACCGCGCGTAGTTTGCGTGATCCGACCGGCAGTAGATGTTCTGCGGGTGGCCGTTTGCATCCATTGAATAATCGAACTTGAACGGCGTCGGCTCCGACATATTCACCGACTCGGCAATGTCGCCGAGCTCCGTCGACAACCGCCTCGAGCCGACGAGCTGCAGATAGTTCGTGGCGCCGCTCAGCTCGTGGTTTTCCTTGTCGCGGCCGGTGATGTCCGTGGGCGCGCCGCGGCCAACCATGTCGAGATTGAGGTCGGCGACGATCGAGTCGCGGGGAACCGTGGGATGGTTCGTGAACCACTGCGAGCCCCACAAGCCTTTCTCTTCGCCCATCTGCCAGATGAAGATCAGCGAACGCTTCGGCTTGATCGGCCCTTTCGCGAACGCCTCGGCGATCTCGAGAATCGAGACGGAGCCCGAGCCGTCGTCGTCGGCGCCGTTGCTGATCGAATCCTTCCGCGCCGGATAGATCTTGCGCAGCGAATCCTTGAGCGCGTTGATGCGCGCCCACTGCTCTGGCGTCGGCGGTGCGGCACCGCGTGAATCCGCACCTTCGACGCGCGCGATCATGTTGTACGCCTTGAGCGAGTCATGCTCGACGATGTTGCCGCCGCTCGAATAGCCGATGTGATCCGCGTGCGCGCCGATCACGACATACTCATTCTTCAAGACGGGATCGGTGCCGGGAATGATGCCGACGACGTTGCGCGTCTCCGCGGCCACCGTTTCGACTTTCACGTTGATGGTTGCCGAGCCGCCCGTGTCGCCCTTCGTCGCGCGGCTCACCGGCTTGCCGAGCAGCGCCTGCGCGACGGCTGGGGTCACCGTGACGTTCAATGCGCCGCCGCCGAATCCGCCGCGGCCGCCACGTCCTCCGCGACCGCCCTGATTCGCCGAGGGATTCGCGGCCGCGTACGCGGCGCGTCCTTCGTTCTGCACCGTGTCGTTTAGAGTATACTGAACGCGCGCCTTGGGCAGTGACGGCGTCGACGAGACCGTCACGATCGCGGCTGCTTCCGCGAGCGGATTGTTCGCGCCGCCGCCCCGGCCAAAGCCTCCACGCCCGCCGCCGGCGCCCGCGACCATGACGACGATCTTGCCCTTCACCGCATCAGCGGACAGCGCGTTCGCCGTGTCGCCAAGCGTGCCGCCGAAGATCACGTCGCCGGACACCTTTGCGTCGGCGCCCGCATTGGCGGCGAAGTCCTTGTTCGGATGGAACGTCTTTCCGCCGACGGTGATGCTCGACGCCGCGCTCAGCTGTCGAGCGGTGACGGGCATGTACTGGAAGTAGGTGCCGTGATCGCCGGCGGGCTTGAGGCCGAGCCGTTTGACTTCGTGCTCGATGTACGCGGTCGCCCTGATGGCGTCAGGGGTGCCGGCTTCGCGTCCGCGCATGGAGTCGGCGGCGTAGATGTAGAGCCGCGTCATCAGGTCGCACGGGGTGATGTCGGGCACGGTGGGGCCGCCCTTGTACGTGAGCGGCATCTTGGCGCCGGTCACGGCGGGGCAGGTCTGTTTCTGCTGTGTTTGCCGAGTGGGCAAGAGAGAGGTCGAGCCCGCGAACAGCAGCGCCGCGGGCAGCATGTAACGAGGATTCACAGTGAGATCTCGAGTGTGGTTCGGATCCCTAATGATGGTGCGAGACGCGGGGGACGGGAAGTTGTGGCCCGTGGTATCCGCACGCCCATCCGGTCCGCGAGGTAGCGAGGGGCCTTACGCGAGCGGGACCATTTTCGACCGGAGGATTCGGCGGTCGCGGGTGAGCAGCGGGACGTCGTGCACGACGCTCGTCGCAGCGATCAATTCGTCGGCGGGGTCGGCATTGAAGTCCAACTGGGTCGACTGAACGGCCACAGCAAGGTCGATCGGCCAGACGTGGATGCTCGAGAGGACACCGACGACATCACGGTGCGTCACGTCCAGGTCTACACGGCCGAGTTGGACGAGCTTGGCGATTTCCCAGAAAACGACGCCTGAAATGCTCCACGGCTGCGAGGTGAGCAGGCGGCGTTCCTTGGGGGTCAGCTCGCCGGCGAGAGCGAAGATGAGCACGTGCGTGTCGAGGTTAATCACTCGCGTCCCAAGCCACGCCGGTACTGCGGATGTCGCCTTTCACCGTCACGCGGCCGCGCAGCGAGCCGATGAGCGCGCCGGGCTCGTCGCGAAAGGGCAGCACGCGTGCGACCGGGCGGCCGTGTTTGGTCACCACGATACCGTCGTCCTCGAGGTGATCGAGGATGGCCAGGCATTGCTCCTTGAACTTTGCGGCGGCGATTCGCTTCATGGACATAATTTATAACTGGTCGGAAATTATGTCCAGAATAATGCGATGCCATGCGCGGTGCATCAGCCCGGCGGGCGGCGGTCAGTCGCCAAGTACGCTCGCGAAGTACTCGGCGAGATCGACCCGAAACGCCGTCGCCGCACCGTCGGGACGCCACTCGAGGACGTCCGTCACGACTTCCACGCGCGGCTCGGACGGCGTAGACCGCTCGACGGTTCGCGCATCCAAATCGACGAGCCAGTACTCGGGCACGCCTTCGTCTCGGTACAACGTGCGCTTCGCCACGCGATCCGCGCGGGCCGATGAGGGGGAGAGCACCTCGACCGCGAGAAGAAGGCGTCCGACGTCGGCGAACTTTTGAGGGCGAGGACCGTCGACCACCGGGACGACAAGGAGGTCTGGTTGAACGCCGCGCGTCGGCGAAAAGATGATGTCCACGGGAGCGAACAGAACCTCGCCGACTCGCCCGCTCCGGAGGTACTCGGCGACGAGAGAGTAGAGTGCGGCAATCGCGCGCTGATGCTTCCATGCTGGCGCGGGCGTCACGAACAACTCGCCGTCGATGACCTCGTACCGGTTGCCGTCGTCCGGCAAATCCTCGAGATCGGCGACCGTCCACTGTCGCTTGACCATTGGCATGTGCATACGCTACGTCCTCGGCGCCGAGTTATGCAAGGCTGCATGCGGGAGAGTATCGCATGCGCTCGGCGGACGAAGCATCAATCCATCGCGTACGTGGCGATTTGATGTCCTGCGGCGAATTCGTCGTCATCCCGAACGGAGCGAGGGATCCAACATCCGGAAGGAGAGCCCTCTATCGCGAACGCTAGATCCCTCGCCGCTTCGCTCCTCGGGATGACAAACTCACACCAAATCCGCCGTCGCCAGTCGCGAGAACAACCCGCCGCGCGCGATGAGCTCCGCATGCGTCCCCGCTTCGACCACGCGCCCACGCTCGAGCACGACGACGCGATCGGCGCGCCGCACGGTGCTCAAGCGATGCGCGATGATCAACGTCGAGCGGCCGCGTAAGAGATCTTCCATGGCCGACTCCACCGCCCGCTCGCTCTCGGTGTCGAGGCTCGACGTCGCCTCGTCGAGTACCACGACCGCGGGGTTCTTGAGAAACACGCGCGCGATCGCGAGGCGCTGCCGTTGGCCGCCGGACAACTTTACGCCGCGCTCGCCAACGCGCGTGTCGAGCCCTTCCGGCAAACGCTCGATGAACTCCCAGGCGTGCGCCCCGCGCGCCGCGGCGACGATCTCCGCTTCCGAGGGCATCGGCCCGGCTTCGCCAGGGCGCGCATACGCGATGTTCTCGCGAATGGTGCCGCTGAACAGCGCGGGCTCCTGCGGCACCATGCCGATCGCGCCGCGGAGGTCGGCGAATGCCAATTTCCTAATATCAATTCCATCAAGCGTGATGCGGCCGCCCGTCACGTCCCAGAAGCGCGGCAGGAGCGACGCGACGGTCGTCTTCCCGGCGCCGGACGGCCCGACGAGGGCCACCACCTCGCCCGGCGCGATGCGCAGCGTCACGTCGATCAATACTTCCGGCGCGTCGGATGAATAGCGAAAACTCACGCTCTCCAATGCCACGGCGCCGCGCACCGGCTTGACCAACGCCGCCGGATGCGCCGGCTCCGCCACCTCCGCATGGACGTCGAGCAACTCGAACACGCGTGAGGCGGCACCCAAGGCTTCCTGGTAGCTGCCGAAAAGCGAGGCGAGCGACCCCACCGCGGCCGCGACCGTGATCGCATAGAGTAGGAACGAGACCAGGGCGCCAGGCGTCAGCGCACCGTCGAGCACGAGCTGGCCGCCTTCCCACAGCACGGCAACGACACCGGCGAACGCAACGAATCCGACGATGCCGAAGAACATCGCGCGAATCTTCGCGCGATTCACCGCCGCCGTGACGACGTCCGCCAGCTGATCGCGGTAGCGGCGCGTCTCCTCCGCCTCGCGGCGAAAACTCTGCACCGTGCGAATCTGCGAGAACGCCTCATCGGCATGCGCCATCGCCTCGGCCACACGATCCTGCACGCCGGTGCTCGCGCGGCGCAGGCGCCGGCCGAAGTAGAATGCCGCGGTGACGACGATGGGCACGACGGCGAGCGTCGTCGTCGTGAGGCGCGGATGCGTGAGCGAGAGCATCACGAGGCCGCCGATCAGGAACAATCCCTGTCGCGACATCTCCGAGATCCACGTGCTCATCAACGATTGCAGCACGGCGAGATCCGCCGAGAGCCGGCTCGTGAGCTCGCCCGTGCGGCGCTCGGTAAAGAAGCCCGGGGACAATCGCACGAGATGCGCGAACGCATCCTCGCGCAGCGCGGCGATCACGCGCTCCGTCGTCGACGTGAGCAGATAGACCTGGACGAAATTCATCAGGCCCTGGAGCGCGAAAAGCGCGACGAGACCGAGCGCGATGCGATCGAGCAGCGCGCGATCATGATTCTGGAATGCCGCGTCGAGCAGATGCCGCACGATCTGCGGAAACGCGAGGCCGACGGCCGCGGCGACGAGCAGGCAGATCGCGGCCACGACGAGTCGGCCGCTGTACGGCTTCAGTCGCGGAAGAAGTCTGCCGAGCGGCTTGGGAGAACCGAGGCGGCGCGAGCGCTTATCGGAGCGGGAGAGCGACGGTGAAGTCAAACGAAGGACCCAGGCGGTCCACGACCATCGCCGCGAACAGCAACGCCAGATAGAGAAGAGAGAACTTGTAGAGCCGCCACGCGGGCTTGTTCCACTCGGTGGCGCGAATGACCGCCACCACGTCTCTCACGAACAATCCTCCGAGCACGAGCGCGCTCACGAGGTAAATCGGGCCGAGCGCGCGGAACGCGACCGGTAGCACGGTGAGGGGAATGAGAATGAGCGTATACCACAACATCTGCCGCTTCGTTTCACGCTCGCCCCAGACAAGCGGCGCCATGGGCACGCCGGCGCGCCCGTAGTCTTTCTGCTTGAGCAGCGCGAGCGCCCAGAAGTGCGGCGGCGTCCAGTAGAAAATGACGAGGAAGAGGTAGACGGCGAGCAGATCGATGTGATTCGTCACCGCCGCCCAGCCGACGAGCGGCGGGAATGCGCCTGCCGCGCCGCCGATCACGATGTTCTGCGGCGTACTGCGCTTGAGCCACCGCGTGTAGACGAAGACGTAGAAGTAGAATCCCGCCAGCGCGAGCGCGGCCGTGAGCACGTTCGCCGCGGCGGCGAACAGATACGTTGCTCCGGTCGAGAGCAGCACGCCGAACGCGAGCACCTCGCGCGGCTGCATGCGTCCACTCGGGATGGGACGCAGCCGCGTGCGCGACATGCGATCGTCGATGTCGCGGTCCATGTACATGTTCACCGCGTTCGCGCCGCCGGCCATGAGATAGCCGCCGACAAATACGGCGAGCACGAGCGACCAGCTCGGATGTCCCGCGACGTACATCGGCGCGATCGTCGTGACGAGCAGCAGCGAGATGATGCGCGGCTTCGTCAGCGCGACGAGGTCGCGCGCGAACGACTTCGAGCGAGAGGCGATCACCGCTTCGCTCACAGCAGGTCGGCTCCGCGCGCGACGATGACGGCCATGGTGGGTGGTGGCGGAGGCAGCGGCGAGAGTGGTTTGACGTCCTGAAGGAGCGACGCGGCGCTCGCGTCATCCCGAGAGAGCGAAGGGACCGAGGGATCTTGCGTCGCCGTCAGAGTGACTGGCCTCTCTACCGTGATGCCAGATTCCTCGCTTCGCTCGGAATGACGAACGGGCTCGGAATGACGAACGGGCTCCGAATGACGAACGGGCTCGGAATGACGAACGGGCGCGCTTGTGCCGCCCGCTGTTTCCGGCACGGTACGCGCCGCGATCCGCGCCAAATACGCCAGCACGAAGCAGCTGAGCCAAATGCCAACGCCGGTCGCTTCGTGCAACGACCGCAAGACTGGCGGAAGGTGTCCGAGAATCATCGCGGATGCGACGACGAGCTGCAGCAGCACCATGCCGAGCGCGATGTGCGCCGCGCGCACCACGACAGGCGCTTCCGACGCGCGCCGCTTGCGCATCATCGTCACGACGCCGATCAAGTGGAGCACCAACAGCACCGCGATCGTGCGATGCAACATCTGAATGTCGATGCTCGAGCGCGCGACGCTCGGATTCGGACCACACAGCGGAACCGTCGTGCACCCGACGGAGGCGCCGGGCATTTTCGCGGTGAGACCGCCCATCGCCACCGCGAAGATCGCCATTACCGCGGCGGCGAATGCCGAGCGCGCGGCGCGTGACGTTCCGCGTTGCACGCGCGCGCTCGCGCCACCGAGCGTGCCGCTGCGGATCGCCGTCATCGCGACCATGGCGAGAAGCGTCATCGCCACGAGCCAGTGCGCGACGGTTGCCCACGGCGCGTTGCCCATTTTGACAGTGACGCCACCGAGAATCGCGGCGGCGAACACGGCGGCGACGGCGCCGAGCGCCGAGCGCATGGGGCCGCCGCGTCCGCCGGTTTCGGCGCGATTGCGCACCGCGACGAACGCGAGCGACAGCACCGTCAATGTGAGAATCGACGCGAGGTAGCGGTGGCTTACTTCAACGATGAGATCGGGGCGGCTGAACGGCGGAATCCAATAGCCGTAGCACTTGGGCCAGTTTTCCCCGCAGCCCAGCCCCGAGCCCGAGATACGGACGATGGCGCCGAACACGAGATGCGTGCACGCGACGACGAGCGCCGCGATCGATAGACGACGGGTATTGTTCACGGCGCGAGCGTGGCCGCGACAGCCGATGCCGGTGATTCCGGTGATGCGGGCGATGCGGGCGATGCGGGGGCGTGAATCGCCGACCATGTGAACACGAGCACGACGGCGAGCGCGATGCCGGGCAACACCGCCCACGCGATCTCGACGACGCGCGGCGATGCGGTCGCGGACGAGGTCGGCTGCGATGAGCCCTCGGCGAACGTGCGCGAGGCGACGACGGAACGAATGATCGCCAACTGGGCGACCGTACAACACGCGACGGCGATCCAGAAAATCGCGTCAGCGAGGGAGTGAGGCATTGGGAGTGGGCTGAAATACGAGATGAAAACTAGGCGAGAGACGCGAGAACTGCGACCGCCGCCCTTTCAGGCCCACCGCCCAGCGCCCATCGCCCAACGCTCAGTATCCCACCGCCGCCGGCTCATCTCCGATCTTCTGCCCGTTTCGCCACGTGTTCGGGCAAAGCGGGTGCGTGTAGATCGACGGACGGTCCGTCTTCGAGTATTGAATGTCGTCCACCGCCGGTCCCTTCGCCGGGTCGAGTCCCGCGAAATGCCGAACGCGTTTCGCGATCTCGTGATCCGCGCACGGCGTATCGCCGCTGATTCCGAGCCCGCCGACGATCCGGCCATTCTTGTAGAGCGGCACGCCGCCGCCGAACGCGATCGCGCCGCCGCAGATCTTGATGTCGTTGTTGGGATCGAGGCACTGCGGATTGAACGGCGCGGGCTGGCTCACGCCCCAGAGCGAATGGCCGGGTTGCGTGAACGTGTACAAGCGCGCGGTAGACATTGCGGCCGTGTCGGTGCTGAAGCCGTTCGCGGTGAACGCCTTCGCCATCGAGATCGCGCGACTGCCGGGCCAGTAGCCGCCCGTCGAATCGCTCGGCGGGACGACCGCGCAAATCTGCCCGCTGCGATTCACGAGCGCGCCCCACTCGGCGCGGCCGTGGAACAGGCCGCCGGCTTCGCCCGAATCCGGCGCCGCCTTCAGATACTTGCCGAGGTCCGTGGCGCTCGGCAGCGCGTCGCAGCCTGCCGCGGCGACGACGCGCGGCGACTTGGCGTTCGTCGTGTCGAGCGACCCTTTCTCGTTGTTAGAGTTTTTGCATGCGGCCAGAGCGACCAGGAACGTCGCGGCCTGAGACCACGCGATGACTCTCCGCATCACGCCCTCCTCCATCGTTCGCGATTCACTTGAGGCTCGAGACGTAGGCCGCCACGGCGCGCAGCTGCGGGCCCGTGAACGCGCTGAGCGTCGGCATCTTGGTGCCGGGCTTGAGCGACTGCGCGTTGGCGATCCACCCCTCGAGGTTGCCGAGCGTGTTAGGCAAGGTTCCGGCCGCAATGGTGGACCGGCTGCCGAAGTGAGTCAGGTCGGGAGCCACCTGCGCGAGCGCCGGGGTGCCGCGCACGGTGTGGCAGAGCGCGCACGGTCCGGTAACGAACAGTTTCTGCCCCGCGGCGGTGACCGAGTCGCGTGGAGTGGCGCCGTCCGCCAACTGGGCGGCGGCCCATCGCCGGAACGTCGTCGAATCCTCGGCGATGACCGTGAGCCCCATGTGCGTGTGCTGCGTGCCGCAGTACTCCGCGCACGCTCCGGCGTACGTGCCGGCGCGACGCGCGACGAGCCGAAGATCGTTCGTGTCGCCGGGGATGACGTCGAGCTTCCCCTGAAGTTGCGGCACCCAGAAACTGTGAATCACGTCGCCGCTGGTGAGGATGATTCGTACCGGGCGGCCGACCGGAATGTGGATCTCGTTCGCGGTGCGGAAGTGCTGCGGCATCTCGGGGAACTCGTAGTCGAGCTGCCACCACCACTGCCGGCCGGTGACGTGAATCGTGACCACGGGATTTTTTTCGGGAAAGCGGCCCATGGCGGCGAGCGACACGACGAAGATCGCGAGCAGGACGATGCCGGGCATCACGGCGCCGCCCCAGATGATCCAGCCGGTGCCGGGATCGCTCAGGTCGACGTCGACGGAGTTGCGACGGCGATTGCGCAGCATCGCGGCGACCATCGTGAGCATGACGCCGGCGAAGATGATCGCTGACAGAATGATCATGAACCACGCGAGCTTCGAGACGCGCTCGGCGGAGTCGCTGGCGGTGGAGAAGATCGAGAGCGGGGTGTTGCAGCTGGTGACGATCGTCATCCCGAGCGGAGGCGCGCAGCGCCGGAGTCGACGGACCCTCTTCTCAGCGGTGCGCTGCATATGGCTCCTCCGTCGGGACGGGAGTCCCTCGACTCCCCTTCCCCTTCGCTACGCTCAGGGTCAGGGTCGCTCGGGATGACACGCGCAACGCGCCGCTACCGCGGAGGATCTGGCTCATCGGGCGTCCTCAGCGACTTGATGTACGTCACGATCTTCCAGATATCATCCGACGGCAGCTTCGAGCCCCACGACGGCATGCCGTGCTGCCGCCCTTCGGCGATCGACGCGAAGATCGACGCTTCGTCGCCACCGTAGTACCACGCGGAATCACGCAGGCTCGGACCCATGCCGCCGCCGGCGTGATCGCCGTGGCAGCCGGAGCAATTGTACCAATTGAAGAGACGGCGACCGTCCGCGAGCACACGCGT
This sequence comes from Gemmatimonadaceae bacterium, assembly GCA_035606695.1. Classification (NCBI taxonomy): domain Bacteria; kingdom Pseudomonadati; phylum Gemmatimonadota; class Gemmatimonadia; order Gemmatimonadales; family Gemmatimonadaceae; species Gemmatimonadaceae bacterium. The sequence continues at coordinate 42,498 of DATNEW010000008.1, read as the reverse complement.
GTCGCCGGCGTACGGATTCTTGACCGGGATCAGCGCGCGGTCCGGCCCGGGCTGCGGTCCAATGAAGTACGCGTTCGCGGGCGGCGCTCCGGCGGCGGCTTGCGTATTCGATTCGTTCTGACACCCGGCGACCGCGATCGCGCCCACGGCCGCGGTCAATATCAATATTTGAATACGCATTTACTCATGACCCTCCAACCAGCGGCACGCCGTACTCGCCGAGCACGCGCCGGATGTCGTCATGGCGTCGCACGATCTCGGAATCGAGAAAGGCCTTCCGCGTGGTGTCGCCGCGCCGCACGCCCATCGAGATGCTGTACACGAACGGCAGGAACGGCGTGTCGATTCGCGGAGACACCGGCGTGACGACCAGCGGCACCGCGCTGTGCCGCGCGTAATAGCCGGCGAGCGGTCCCCACGCGATCGCCACGTCGACGTCTTTCCTCACCACGGCATCGAGCAGCCGGCTCGGCGGACTGGGCTCGTTGTAGTTGCCGTAGATCATGTAGCCGTGGATGTTCGCGCCGAGTCCGCGGTGCATGAGCGCCACGGCCGCGGGCGAGTTCGCATAATCGTCGCCCATCATGTGGATGCCGATGCGCGCGTGACGCAGCGAACGGTCGTCGAACGATTTCGGGCTCAGTCCGGCGTCGGCGCGCGTCACGAACACGTACGTCGACTGATAGTACGGAGCCGTTGCGGCGACCATGTCGTACCCCGACGGCACACCGATCACGACATCGCAATCACCCGCCTTGAGCGTGTTCCGAACGAACCCGCGTCGCTGCGGCCACCACGTGTACTCGAGGCGCGCGTGCATGTCGCTCGCGAGCATCGACGCGATCCGATTCTCGAAGCCGTGCTGCAGGCTGTCGGAGAAGGGGAGGTTGTTGGGGTCGGAGCAGACGCGGAGCGCTTCGCGCTGGGCGGTGGGCGATGGGCGATGGGCACTGCTCGTGAAACCCGCCATCATCACGATCAAAACCGCCCATCGCCCAGCGCCCAGCCCCCAGCGCGAACCCCAACGCTTAAAACGAAAAGACATACAACGTCCCTCCCATCCCCGACTTCTTCTTGAGATCCGGCACCGCGCCCGCGACGCCGAGTGCGGTGTAGGGATCGTCGAGCGAGATGTCGGGGAACGCGACGGCGCCCATCCAGCCGCCGATCCCCGAATACACGGCGACGTATTCCTTCCCGTCGGGACCGCGATAGGCGATCGGATTGCCGACGATGCCCGATCCCGTCTTGAACTGCCACAGCGGCGCGCAGCTGCGCGCGTCGATCGCCTTGAACCATCCGTCCATCGTGCCGTAGAACACGACGTCGCCCGCGGTCGCAAGCACACCGCTCCACAGCGGAAGATCCTCCTTCACATCGCACGTCGCTCGGCCGTGCACCGGATCCCACGCCACGAGATCGCCGCGATAGCCGCCGGGCCCCGGAAACATCTTCACGCTCGCGCCGAGGTACGGCGTGCCCGCGATGTAGTTCGCTTCGACACCCTCGTAGTCCATGCACACGTTGTGTGCGGGGACGTAGAGCAGCCCGGTGCGCGGCGAGAACGCGGACGGCTGTTGATCCTTCGCGCCCGTCGATGATGGACAAATATCCTTCGTGACGACGCCTTCGTGCGTGCGCTTCTCCGGCACTTCGATCGGCGCGCCGGTCTTGAGGTCGATGCCCTTCGCCCAGTTCGTCGGCTGATACATGTTGGCGTTGAGGATCTCGCCGGTCGCACGATCGAACGTGTAGACAAACCCGTCGCGCCCCGGATGGATGAGCAGCTTTCGCATCTGCCCGTTCACCGGCATGTCGACGGGAATGTTCTCCATGATCTCGTCGTAATCCCACGCGTCGTGCGCGACGAACTGATAGGCCCACTTCGCGTGGCCGGTCGCGGGATCGCGTGCCCACAGCGTGATGGACCACTTGTTGTCGCCCGGGCGCAGATCGGGATTCCACACGCCGGGATTCGCCGTCGCGTAGAAGAGGAGATTCAGCTCGGGATCGTAGCTGATCCATCCCCACACCGTCCCGCCGCCGAGCTTCCACTGATCTTTCGGCCACGTCGTGATTCCGAGATCCTTGCCGCGATCCTTCGCGTAAAACGGCTTGAACTCGGCGCCGATGAGCGCATCCGCGTCGGAGCCGGTGTTGTACGCCTTCCACAGCGGCTTGCCCGTGCCGAGATCGAGCGCCTCGGCGTATCCGCGCACGCCGAGCTCCGCGCCCGCGTCGCCGACGATGACGGCGTTCTTCACGACGAGCGGCGCACCGGTCATCGTCTCGCCGATGCTGATGTCGCCGACGCGCGTGCGCCACACTTCCTTGCCGCTCTTCGCGTCGACGGCGACCGTCTGCGCGTCGAGCGTGTTGTAAATGATCTTGCCGTCCGCGTACACGGCGCCGCGGTTGATGATGTCGCAGCAGGCGATGCCGACCGAACGCGGATCGGGGTTCGGCGCATAGACCCAGTTGAGCGCACCGCCCGGTTTCGTGAGATCGATCGAGTATAAGAGATTTGGAAACGGTGTGACGACGTACATCGTGCTGCCGATCACGAGCGGTTGCCCCTCGTGGCCGTGCAGCACGCTGGTCGAGAACGTCGTCGCGACTTTCAGGTTCTTGACGTTCGAGACGTTGATGTCGGTGAGCGGACTGTAGCGGCTGCCGCCAAAATCGCGGCCCGGCATCGTCCATTCGCCGGAGCCCTGCGCGTTATCGTTGCCTGGCGGCAGGGCGACCGCGTTCGCGGGTGCGTTCGGTGCACTCGTGAGCGTCGTGTCGTGCGTTCCCGTGCGCTGCGCGGTATCGGCCTCGCCGGCGCGCGCGTTCCGGCACGCGGTGGCGATGAAGCTCGCGCCAACGAGCACGCAAGTCATCGCCATCAATTCACATTGCCGCCTCATGAGAGAATCCTCATTGATCGTCTACCGCAGCGTGTACAGATAGGCCGTGATGTCGCGGGCCGATTGTGGCGTGACGCCAAGGTTCGGCATCGCGGTGTTTGGTTCGATGGACGGCGGATCCTCGATCCACCGCATCATGTTCTCGGGCGTGTTCGGCAGCGCGCCGGCGATGAGCGATCGCCGCGCGATGCCCGTGAGCGGCGGCCCAACCTCGCCGTGCGCGGGGCCGACGCCGGCGATCGTATGACAGGCGCCGCAGCCCATGGCCTCGACAGCCTGCTTGCCGCGCGTCACGTCGCCGCCGGGAACGACGCTCCGCGCCGGCTGCGCACAACTCGCCGTCACGACAACCGCCGCGAGCGCGACGCGTGACACAACTCTTCGCGGCTCGAGCCATTTCACGAACAGCACGCTCATCGCGGCCACATAGATCAAGCCGCCCGGCACCCACATGATCAGCCCGGCGAGCGTTTGATCTTCCATCGCCGTCAGGCCCCACCGTGCGGCGCCCGCCCCCTGCGCCGGATACAGCAGATGATGCGACAACGTGATCAGTGCACCGAGCACGCCGGTTTGCATGGCGGTGAGAAACAGTGTCCCGATGCCGAGTGCATATGCGGTGCGACGCGCGGTACGAGGATGCGCGATCGGCCACCAGACCAACATCGCCGTGCCGACGAAGCTCGCGTGCTCGGCGGCATGGATCCATTCGCTGCGCAACGCCAGCTGATACAGCGATGGCGCATGCCACGTCCACATCGCGATGAGATGAATGAACCAGCCGATCGCCGGCGCGGTGATGGCGAGCCACGCCGCGCGCAAGGCGCGCCGACGATGCAGCCACGCAACTACGCGCCGCCTCCGACCCGCGGGCAACGCCCAGATGAACGCGGTGAACGGTGCACCGAAAACCAAAAAAGGAGGGACGACGGCCGCCAACAACACATGCTGCGTCATGTGCGCCGAGAAGAGATCGTCCGCCATTGCGTCGAGTGGCGACAGGAGTGCGACGGCGGTGACAATGATGCCGATGCCGAACATCGCCGCTTGACGCGCGCTGATCGAACGTCCGACGCCCGCGCGGCGCCACGCGGCGCGCACCCCGATCGCGTAACAGCAAGTCGCGGCGAGGAGCATCAGCGCGATCATCATCGTGCCTGGCTGCACGCGTTGACGAAGAACGGCGGAATGCCGAACATCACGATGCCGCCCAAGAACAACACGCTCGTCAGCACACCGACGAATGCCATGAATTGCGCGCGCCCGAGCTCCGACGGTGGCTCGCGACCAGGTTGCGGAAGGGCGCGCCAGCTGCCGATCGCCGTTACGAGACCGATCAGGCTGACGACGATCGCGACGACGGCAATGATCACCTGAGTCACACGCGGGTTCGCCGTGCCGAGCAGTGGCACGCCCGCCGTCCCGGGCTCGCAGCTTCGCGCCGCGAGGTAATAGCCAACGATCTCCATCAGTACCCACGCGCACGGCGCCGCGAGCACACCAACCCACAGACGCTTGAGCCCGACCGGCAACTGCCGAACGCCTTCCTCATGTGTCGTCGAAGGTGCCGTCATCGCTCCTCCTAGTACCAACGCGGCGACAAGTACAACGACGTGAGAATCACGAGCCACACGCCGTCGACGAAGTGCCAGTAGATCGACGCGTTCTTGATCGCGAGCGGATAGCGCGGCGGCGCGGTGCCGCGCCATTCACGGAGCAGCGCCCAGCCGAGAAAGAGCACGCCGAACGCCACGTGGATGCCGTGGAGGCCCGTGATCGTGAAGAAGATCGACTCGTACGCATGCTCGGTCGGACCGGCATGCTTCAACTTCTCGTGATATTCACGGGCTTGAATGAGCAGAAACACAACGCCGAGCAGCATCGTGACGAGCGTGCCGAGGCGGTATTTGATCGCCGAGCCGCGCTTGTGTGCCTGTTCGGCGAGAAAGCACGTCACGCTGCTCGAGAGCAGCACGGCCGTCATGATGAGCGGAAGCTCGAGCTCGGGCTTGGGCGTTCCCGCCGGCGGCCAGAACTTGTTTTCGAGCCCGAGATAGAAGTAGCTGGCGATGAGCGAGGCGAAGAGCGCACCCTCGTTCAACAGGAAGATGACCATTCCCCACCAGCCGACCTGCTCCTTCGGGTTGCTTGGCGCCGGCAGGAGATGGTCGTCGCGCATCTCGATCGCGGCGGAGCTCATACTTCGGTCTCCAGCACTTTCTCCGAGCTCGGCCACATCCAGCGTGCCATGCAGAAGAGGCTCGCGGCGACGCCGATAGCCGACCACGCGTACGACCGCACGAGCAGCGCCGCGAACGCGAGCAGCAGCGTGAGCGGCATGACGATGCTCCAGACGCTGTCGTTCGGCATCTCGACGGGCTCCTCGAGCGTGGCGTCGAGCGTCGACGTGCGCGGTGTCAGTCGCGCGTTGTCGTATGACGGCCCCGGCGTGTAGCCGCCGTCCCACAGCGGGTCACGTGAATGAACGACCGGGATATGAGCAAAGTTGAAATGCTCCGGCGGCGACGTGGCGAGCCACTCGAGCGATCCGGCGCCCCACGGATTGTCGCCCGCTGCCTCTCCCGCGACTCGGCCGCGAAGAAAATTCCACAGCGTGAGCAGGAGGCCAAGCGCAAGAACGTATGCGCCAATCGTCGACAACAGATTCATCGTGCCGAAGCCGCTCGAGCCGCTGTACGTGTAGACGCGCCGCGGCATGCCCATCAAGCCGCTGATGTGCATCGGGAAGAACGCGACGTTGAATCCGATGAACATCAACCAGAAGCTGATCTTGCCGAGACGCTCTCCCATCATGAAGCCGAACATCTTCGGCACCCAGTAGTAGAGCCCGGCCATCACGCCGAACAACGTGCCGCCGGCGAGCACATAGTGGATGTGCGCGACGACGAAGTACGTGTCCGTGACCTGCCAGTCGAACGGCACGGCCGCGGTCATCACGCCGCTGATGCCGCCGATGACGAACTGGAAGATGAACGCCAGGGCGAACAACATCGGCGTCGAGAGCACCACGCGTCCGTACCACATCGTGGCGAGCCATCCGAAGATCGTGACCGCGCTCGGTATCGAGACGGTCATGCTCGCGGCGCCGAAGAAGCTCATCGAGAGCTGCGGCAGTCCGGTGGCGAACATGTGGTGCACCCACACGCCGAAACCGATCAAGCCGGTCACGACCGTGGCGAGCGCCATGAACGTGTGGCCCACCATCGGCCGCCGGCAAAACGTGGGGATCACCATCGACAGCATGCCCGTCGCCGGAAGAAAGACGATGTACACCCAGGGATGGCCGAATACCCAGAACAGATGCTGCCACAGCAGCGGACTGCCGCCGTGCGAGGGATCAAAGAACACGAAATGCCAGCGGCGCTCGAGCTCGAGAAAGCCGAGCGCGGCGGTGAGCGGCGGCATACAGAAGATCACCGCCGCGGACATCGTGAGCGAGCTCCACATGAAGAGCGGCATGCGGTCGATCGACATGCCGGGCGCGCGGAGCTTGAGGATGGTGACGATCGAGTTCGCCGCACCGACGGTCGTCGCGATCCCGAGAAAGATCAGGCCGAGACAGTAGAAGTCGATGTTGAAGCCGGTGTTGTACTGGATGCTCGCCAGCGGCGTGTAGTTGAACCAGCCGGCGTTCGGCGCCTGGCCGATGAAAAAGCTGGCGTACATGAAAACGCCGGCGAGCAGAAACACGTAATAGCTGAACGCGTTCAGGCGCGGAAACGCGAGCTCGCGCGCGCCGATCATGAGCGGCGTCAGATAAAAGCTGAAGCCGGACAGCACGGGTTGGACGAACAGGAACATCATCGTCACGCCGTGCATGGTCATGAGCTGATTGTACGCGTCGGGCGAAAGCAGGTGGTTGTCGGGACGCGCGAGCTGCAGCCGGATGATCGCGGCCTCGACGCCGCCGAGGAAGAAGAAGAGGAACGCGGTGTAGATGTATCGCTTGCCGAGCTTCTTGTGGTCGACCGTGGACAACCACGCGAGCCAGTTGTGCGGCGTCTCCCACAAGTCGGTCAGACGCCGCTCGAGCGTGGGATCGCCCTGACTGATTTGGTCGGCTATCGAAGTCACAATGGTTCTCCCCGCCGGTGCGTACCGGAGTGGATACGCGCCGCCGCAACGAGACGTACCGGTCTACAAGAACCGTACCGATTATAGTGACGTCAATACATTTACTTCCGACGTCGACGCCTTGCTCTGCGCCGCTCGTCCAATGTGTGCATCGCGAATAGCGTTCCGACCGCGATGGCCGTGGCCGCGCCAATGCCAATGCCGCGCGCGCGCCGCGTCGGCAGCGCCTCGCGCGATTCGCGGAGATTGAGAACGGCGATCGCGGCGGTGATGAACGCGCCCGCGATGCAGTATGCGCACCAGGTATGAAGGCGATACCGCATCTGCCACAGGAACCAGGCAGCCACGCTCACTTCGACGACGCTCTTCGCCGCAATGCTCAGTGGAATCCACGGCCGGGTTCGCGCACGATCTTCGCCGCCGGCGAGAGCGAGAGGAATGTTCGCCACCAGCCCGGTGATGGCGAGCGGTGTATCAGGAATTCCAAAGACGAACGCGGGCCCGCTCGACATGACCGCGTTCGAGTCGAAACCCTTGACGGGCAGATCGGGGAGTCGCCGAATGACGCCAAACTGCTTCAGCGCGCCAGCGGTCATGTTTGCCGCGCCCAGTGCCGACAAGCCGATGATCCAACGTCGTTCGGTCGTCAGGTGTGTCACGTCAGCCTCCTTCCGATCGCGAAGCCCTGGCCGGGTGCCGCGCCGCATCCAGATGTACGGCGAAATCCTCACCCTCCCAACGCCCGGCTTGGGGCCAGAAAAACGTGAACAGGACGCGGCCGCCCGCCGACGCGTCCGCGGTCGGCAGATCCACGAACCAGATACCCAGCGTTGAATCGACGGAATCGGTGTCCTCGACAGTCCGCCATTCGTCGCAGCTCCAATGCGCGACAAACGGCGCGAGTGCTTCGATGCGCAACGTGTTGCCGGCCGGAATCGCGCGGACCTTGTTGTTGAAACGCCATTGCGACGTACGACATTCTCGTCGTGCACCGGCATATCGCCGCACGGTCTGCGGCGGTGTGTCGAACACACGCTCGTCGCGAAGCGAGCGCGCCAGCTTGAGGAATTCGGCGTGCGCCCACGCCAGTGGCATCGCCGATCCGCTCGGGCATCCGCAAAACAACGACCGTTCGGGAATGTCCGCGGCGTCCCAGACTTGCTCCGGAATCAACCCGCCGCGACCGCTTTGGCGGCGCACGGCGTCGAGCAACAGCTGGGCGTTGTTCGGTCGTCCAGCCGCAACCTCGTAGTGGCCGCGCTCGCCGGCGAGCAGCGGCCACCCTCGGCCGATGCCCGTTCCGTCGAAGGCGGAGCCGTCTTCATGTTCGCCGTACCCATCGTCGTTGTACCGGTGCCACACGGGCCCGTTGGGCGTGGTCGTGCACAGCAACCAATCGATGACGCCGATGGTATTTAGAATTTTCTCATCATCCGGAGCGCGGAGCCCGAAGCGGACGAGCGCCAGCGCATCGGGGCTCACCATCTCGCTGTAGACGATCTCGCTGCGCGACGGCGGCTGATTCTTCACGGCGATCGTTGAATCGCCGTCGCCAAGATCGCCCGGCGCGATTCGCACGTAGTAGCCGTCGACGCCGGCCCCCGTCGCGAGCGGGGTGCCGCGGACATACGTCCAACGCTCGAGCGACGCATTCCACATGTCGGCCGTTTGCCGAAGATAGTTTGCAGCCGTCGCATCGCGATGCCGGTCGGCGAAATCGGCGGCAACGAGCAGCGCGGCGATCTCCACTGCCAGCGTGAACGTCGAGTATCCGCCGTCTTCCTCCCAGCGGTCCTCCGGTGTGACCGGCCCAGTGCGAGCGAGATAGGCCGCGGCGCTTCGCACCATCGGCCAGGGATCGAGGTCGCCGAGCGCGCGATGACGGCGGAGTTGATCGGCGAGCAGAATTGGGAATCCGGTTTCGTCGAGCTGGTTGCCGCTCCAGTACGCGCGTCCGTCGAGCCACATGTTCTGCGGCCAGTGGCCGTCGGCGTTCTGTGTCGTCATCAGGTAGTGCAACGCGTGATGCGCGGGCGAGAGGTATCCCGCCGCCAACAGGCCGCCGGCGATCTCGACGAGATCGCGCGCCCACACCACGTGGTATCCGCCAAGATCGTGGTCGCCGCGCTCGTTTCCCCAGGGGATCGAGAGACTGGCAATGAAGGCGCCGCGCCGCACCTTGTCTTCATGCGTCTGAAGCACGGCGACGCTGAGTTTGCATTCGACGGTCGTGTCATCCGTCGCGGACAGGCGGCGCGATCGCGCATGATAAGACCTCCATCCGTCGATGAACGCCTTGCACGTCGCGTCGAACTCGGTAAGCAGCGAAGCACGCGCCGCGTGTGCAGCCTCGTCCGGTGTCCGGCCAAACGCCAACGCCAGCACGAACGCCTCACTCGCGTCGGGCAACTCGATCTCACCAGTGAGCGCGACATTGCCATTGCACGCGTCGTCGTAGCACGCCGTAAGCCGACGGTCGCGTGACAGCTGTTGCCATCCATCGTTGACGCCGACGAAGCCGCAACTCATCGACGCGAACGTTGCGGAGCACGCCAGCGCCAACACGGAATCTCCGCGCCGAGCAAACAACATCGGCCAGCCGTTATAGTCGCCGACCCATCCGGTGTTTCCGTATCCCTGGTTGTCGAGGTGAGGCGCGAGGAGCACGAAGAGACGGTAGTCTCGATTGGAACCGCTCAACGCGTCGAACGTGGTTGACTGGAGCAGCACATCGCGGTCGGGATCCGTGAGAAGAGTCTTTCGTATGCGGAACCGGTCACGATTGCAGCTGTTCGTCACTCGAAACGCGGGCACTCCAGTCTCGATCATCTCGACGGTATGCCGCGTGTCCCGCTTCTCTTCGGCGAAAAAGTCTGGATCGGCCGTCACGATCATCTGCATGTCGCGGACGTTCGCTTGATCGACGCGCGGATAGTACACCTCGTTCACGATGCCGTGTGCCATCGTGAACCACACCATACTTCGCGCGCCGATCGCGGTCCCGACGCCCGACTTCGCGCTCGACGTCCAGCGTGGCTCGACCCCCGGCCCTCCTGGGGCGCCACCGTGTGCAGCCATTACCGGCGATCTCGCGTGAACACGCCACCGAGTGTCGCGCCGAGCGCGAGGGCACCGCCGAGCATCAACCATGGCTTCCGCTTCGCGACCCAGAGCTCGACGCTCGCATCGCGCGCGCGATCGTCGAACCGTCCGTGGGCCGCAAAATCTCCGGGGGCCGGCTGCCAGAGATTGTCGGCTCGTTCGGGATTCGCCGGCTCGCTCGTCTGCTCGCCCTGATACCCCTCGTGCCCGAGCTTTTCGTCGATGTATCCCGGCACCACTTTCTCGCCGAGCACCGCCTTCACGGTTGGCCACGCGACCAGAAACTCGCGTCCAACATCGTGACGAACGCAGTGATGCACGGCATCGGCGCCGACTTCGGGCTGAAAGATCGGCGGCACCGGCTGCGTCTTGTGCGGCAGCCGGCTCTTCGCCCAATCGAACTGCGGCGTATTCATCGCCGGCATCTGCACCATCGTCGCCCGCACGCGACTGCGGTCGTGTATCAGTTCGCTCAATAACGATTCGTGAAATCCCATGACCGCGTGCTTTGCCGCGCAGTACGCCGATTGCAGAGGTATGCTCCGATGCGCGAGTGCGGATCCCACCTGGATGATGACGCCGCGGTCACGCGACAGCATTCGCTTGAGCGCGGCGAGCGTTCCATGCACGTAACCGAGATACGTCACTTCGGTCACGCGACGGAATTCGTCGGCGCTCATCTCCTTGATCGGCGAGTAGACCGAGACCATCGCGTTGTTGATCCAGACGTCGATCGGCCCAAGCTCGCGCTCGACCGTCGCGGCGGCGTCTTCGACGGCACCGGCGTCCGCGACGTCGAGCGGGAGCACGATCGCGCGGCCGCCGAGTGCCTCCACTTCGGCCTTCGCGCTCTCGAGGCGTTCGCGGCCGCGCGCGATCAAACCGATCGCGCTGCCGTCCCGGGCGAATCGCTGAACGATGGCGCGACCCAGCCCGGCCGAGGCGCCGGTGACGACGACAACTTCGCTCATACTGACCTCTGATCCAGCGACATCTTCAACGCGTCGGCGAGGTGCAACGCGCGCACGCCCGTCGTCTGAACGATCTGTTCTCGGCAGCTAAAGCCGTCGGCGAGTATCAGCGCGTCGCGCGCACTCTGGCGAACGGCGGGAAGAAGCACGCGTTCGCCGCAGGCGACCGACACGTCGTAGTGCTCCCCCTTCTCATAGCCGAACGCGCCGGCCATGCCGCAACAGCCGGAGTCGAGCACGGTGAATTCGAGGCCTGCCGCTTTCAGCACTTCGGATTGGCTGTCGAATTTCAGAATCGATTTCGCGTGACAATGACCGTGCACGACCGCTTTGCGATGCATCGGCGGCAACTTCAGGTGGTCGAGATGTTCCGCGAGGAACTCTCCGAGCATGAACGACTGATCGTGCAGTCGCTTCGCGTCGTCATCGTTCGGCAGGATGTTCGTCAGCTCGTCTCGAAACACGGAGACGCAGCTTGGTTCGAGGCCAACCACGGACGTTCCCGCGCGCAGATGCGGCCCGAGCGCATCGAGCGTCTCTCGCAGCAGCTTCTTCGCGGTGCCAAGCATGCCGTAGTCGTACAAGGGTCGTCCGCAACACAGCGGACGTTGTGGAACGACGACCTGAAACCCAGCGGCCTCGAGTACCTGTACCGCGGCCCGCGCCGTATCCGGCAGGAAATAGTTGTTCCACGTGTCGACCCACAGCACGACGGGAGTGCTGCTCGGGTTCGGCGTCTTGCGATGCTTGAACCAATGTCGGAAGGTGCGTCGCGCGAATGGCGGAATTCGCCGCTCGGGCGCGATCGACACCGCGGCTTTCGCGAGCGAGCGCAGCCCGGGGGTCTGCGTGAAGAAGTTCGCGAATCGCGGCGCGTGTGCGGCGAGCCGCGCCCAGCGATGCATCAAGCCAAATGCGTAGGCGGACAGCGGACGACGGTGTCCATCGTAATAGTGCGACAGAAACTCTGCCTTGTACGTCGCCATGTCGACGTTGACCGGGCACTCCCCGCGGCACGCCTTGCACGCGAGACAGAGATCGAGCGCGTCCTTCACGGATTCGTCGCGCCATCCGTCTCCCAGCGGATTGCCTTCGAGCATCTCGAACAGCAGACGCGAGCGGCCGCGCGTCGAATGCTTTTCTTCACGCGTGACCATGTAGCTGGGGCACATCGTTCCGCTGTCGTGCTTGCGGCATTTCCCCGTGCCGACGCAACGGTTCGCGGCGTACGCGAAGCTTCCGCGATCTTCAGTGAACGCGAAGTGCGTCGCCGGATCCCACGGGTGGTAGTGCGGTCCCCAACGCAGGTTGCGATCGACGGGGTACGCATCGACCACTTTGCCGGGATTCATCATGCCGCGCGGATCCCACGCGGCCTTGAATTCTCTGAATGCCTGAACGAGCTCGTCGCCGAACATGATCGGCAACAGGCTTCCGCGCGCCTGTCCATCACCGTGCTCGCCCGACAGCGATCCGCCGTACGACGTGACGAGATGCGCCGCCTCGTTGAGAAAGCGCGTCCAGCGTGTGATGCCGTCGGGCGTGTACAGATCGAAGTCGATACTGCAGTGCACGCAGCCCTGCCCGAAATGCCCGTAGAGCGAGGCCGTGTAGCCGTAGCGATCGAAGAGCTTCTGAAGATCTCTCAGATAGTTGCCGACGTCCTCGGGGCCGACCGCCGAGTCCTCCCATCCGGGATAGAAGTCCGGATCATGAGGGATCTTTGACGTCGAGCCCAACCCGGCTTCGCGAATGTGCCAGATGAGGTGTTCCTGCTTGACGTCCTCGAACAACTTGACGCGTGAGGAGTCGACCTTCCCCTCGAGGCCCGACATGAGCTTGTGCGCCGACTCCGCGGCCTCCGCTTTCGTGTCGCCGCCGAATTCCACGACGAGCCAGGCGCCGCCGTTCGGGAAGAGCTTGCGTCCAGACGTCGACATACCCTTGTCGTGCATGTATTTGAACATGCTGGCGTCGATGCCTTCCAGCGCGATCGGCTTGAACTCGTTGCAGAACGCGACGTGGTCACCGGCGGTGAAGATGTCGTCGTAGGCGACGACGACCAGCGTCCGGACGCGCGGGCTATGGACGAGACGAAGCTTTGCTTCGAGCACCGTGACACACGTGCTCTCGGTGCCGACGAGCGCGCGCGCGACGTTGAATCCGTGCTCGGGAAGCAGCTGGTGCAGCGCGTACCCGGACACGAGTCGCGGAATCTTCGGAAACTTCGCGCGAATCTGATCGCCGTACGTGTCGCGAATCACCTTGAGGCGCGAGTAGATCTCGCCGCGCACGCCACCCGCGCCGATGATCGACTCGAGCTCGTCCTCCGACGTGGGACCGACGCGCATGCGCTCGCCGTCGTACGTCAACACGTCGAGCGAGAGCGTATTCTCCTCGACTTTCCCCGCCATCTGCGCATGCATGCCGCACGAATTGTTGCCGATCATTCCGCCGAGCGTGTTGCGCGCGTGCGTCGCCGGATCGGGACCGAACGTGAGCGACCGCTCTTCGGCGCGATGGCGTAAATCGTCGAGGACCGTCCCGGGTTCGACGCGCGCCCACTTCTCGTCCCAGTTGATCTCCAACACGCGGTTCATGTACTTGCTCAGGTCCATGACCACGGCGGCATTGCAGGTCGCGCCGGCGAGATCGGTCGCCCCGCCGCGCGACATGATCGGCGCGCCGAACGCGCGGCATGCCGCGACGGTGGCGACAACGTCGTCCGCGCTGCGCGGAACCACGACACCCACCGGAAGCTGCCGATAGTTCGACGCGTCGGTCGAATACAGCGCGCGATCGCCGTCGTTGAAGCGAACTTCGCCGCGCACGTCCGAGCGCAGCCACTTCTCGAGCGCCGGCACGTCGATGTGCAGGTCGCGTCCGCTCACCGCGTCGGGGCGCGGCGGCGTTGGCGGCGGCGCTTGCTGGCCCTTGCCGGTCCGCCGGGAGACCGGCATCTGCGGAATGCGGGTCATGCGACCTCGTACTTGAGCGCGTCCGCCTGTTTGAGCTCGAGTCCGAGGCCATGACGGCCGAGATCGGGGTGCAGCGCGCCGTCGCGCGGCGTGAGCACACCGTCGAAGAGCATCTGCTCGATGCGCGCGTGGTCGTGAAAGTATTCGACGTGTCGCACCCGCTTCGCCGCGCACGCCACGTGTGCGTGGAGCGACGGTGCGCAGTGCGTCGACAGCGGCGTCGCCGTGGCGTCGCAGAATCCGTCGACAACGATGAGGCCCGTAATGCCTTCGCATCGCGACGCGTCGGCCTGCAACACGTCGGTCGCACCGGAGCGCACGATCGACGCGAAGGTGTCCGGCGCGTATCCGTATTCGCCGACCGAGATTTCCATTCCCGGCGGCGCGTGCTCGCGAACGAATCGCAGGCCGCGCAGGTCGCGGTGGTACACGGGCTCCTCGAACCAGGTCACGCGCTGCTCGGCGAATCGCTCCGCTTGCGCCAACGCCTGCTTCCGCTCGTACGCGCCGTTCGCATCGACGAACAACTCGGCGCCGTCGCCGATCGCCGCCCGAGCGGCCGCGACGCGTTCGACGTCGGCGCGCGCGTCGCGGCCGATCTTCATCTTCACGCGCGGAATGCCGGATTCCACCCACCCCGCGAGCTGATCGCAGAGCTGGCGAACAGTGTACGATGTGAAGCCTCCGCTGCCGTAGACCGGCGCCGACTCACGCGTGGCGCCGAGCAGCGAAACGAGCGGCAGGCTCAGAAGCCTCGCCTTGAGATCCCACAGCGCGGTATCGACCGCGGAAATCGCCATCGATGCGATGCCCGTGCGTCCGACATTCCGTACGCTCTCGACGAGCGTCCTCCAGATGCGGCCGATCGACAGTACGTCCATGCCCCGTACGAGGCTCGCGAACGAATCGCGGATGAGCGTCGCCGTCGCGACGTTCGCGTACGTGTAGCCCAGCCCCGTCGCGCCACCCGCGGCGGCGTGCACGACGACCAGCGTCGTTCCGTTCCAGACGAACGTGCCGTCCGACTCGTTCGGTGTGTCCGTCGGCACGCGATACGCGCGGACCGTGAGATCGTCGAGCGGCACGCTATACGACTGCGTGGCGCCCACGGTCAAATGACCTCGCGTACTTTGTCTTCGACCACCGTCTTGATGATGTCCCAGCGATCCTTCTCGCCGCGCGCGAGCGCTTCGGCGAAATGCAGCGCCTGCTTCGTCGAGATCTTCCCGGGCATCGGCGGCTCGTTCGGATCGACCACCGCCTGCACCACCGCCGGACCGCGATGCGCCAGCGCCGCCTTTAGAACTTTCTCAACGTCCTTTGGCTTCTCGACGGTGAAACCGCCGGCGCCACAGGCCTTCGCGTACGCCTCGAAGTCGATCGGCTGGAGCTCGACGCCGAACTGCGGATTGCCCTCGAGCACCATCTGCTCCCACTTGATCATGCCGAGGACGTTGTTCTTGATGATGATGACCTTGACGTTCAAGTCGTATTTCACGAGCGTCGCGATCTCGCCCATGAGCATCGTGAATCCGCCGTCGCCGACGATGCACACCACCTGTCGCTTCGGGTACGCGATCGCCGCGCCGATGCTGTAGGGCAGGCCGTTCGCCATCGTCGCCAGCGAGCCGGAGAGCGAGAACTGCATCGTGCCGCGCATGTCGATGTAGCGCGCGCTCCACGTCGCGATCGTGCCGCTGTCCGACGAGACGATGGCGTCGTCGTCGAGCAGCTTGTTGAGATGATAGGTGACGACTTGCGGCTTCATCGGCATGTCGTCGCGCGTGCCGCGCTTCTTCATCAGGCCGCGCCAATCCTTCATCCGCTCCTGCGCGTCCTTGAGGAAGTCGTGCTTTTTCTTCTTTTCGATCAACGGCAGCAGCGCGCGCAGCACGGTGCGGCAGTCGCCGACGAGTCCGACGTCGACGTTGAAGCGCAGCCCGATGCGCGCCGGATCGACGTCGATCTGAATGCCCTTTGCTTTTCCCGGTTTGGGATAGAACTCCATGTAGGGAAAGCCGCTGCCGGCGATGAGCAGCGTGTCGCACTCCGCGAGCGCTTCCTGCGACGGTGCCGTGCCGAGCAGCCCAACGCCGCCGGTCGTGTATTCGCTGTCGTCGGGCACGACGGCTTTGCCGAGCAGCGGCTTGATGATCGGCCCCTGCACTTTCTCCGCGAGCTGCAGCACCTCATCGCGTGCGCCGAGGCAGCCGCGTCCGGTGAGGATCGCAACCTTCTTTCCGTCGTTGATGATGTCGGCGGCGCGCCGCAGGATCTCCTGCGGCGGCACGGAGTGCACGGCGGCGTACAGATCGGCGCTGTGCTTCGTGATGTTCGCGCCAGACCGGTGTCCATCCTCCACGGTCCACTTCTGAATGTCTTTGGGCACGGTGATGTGCGAGACCGTGCGGCGTGACAGCGCGGTCTTGATCGCTTCGTCGACGACGTTGTGGACATGCGCCGGACCCATCACGCGCTGATTGAACGCCGCGACGTCCATGAACAGCTTGTCGAGATCGACATCCTGCTGGTACTGCATGCCGATCAGGTCGTGAAACGTGTGGCCGGTAATCGCCAGGACAGGTTGGCCGTCGCACTTGGCGTCGTACAGCCCGTTGAGCAGGTGAATGCCGCCCGGTCCCGACGTCGCCATGCAGACGCCGAGTCGTCCGGTGTACTTGGCGTAGCCGCATGCGGCGAACGCCGCCGCCTCCTCGTGGCGTACCTGGACGAAGCGAATCGCCTTTTCGCGCGTTCGCATGGCCTCGAACAACCCGTCGATGCCGTCACCCGGCAGTCCAAAGATGGTATCCACGCCCCAGGCAATGAGGCGTTCGACGAGCAGATCGGCGACGGTATCGGCCATACGCTCCTCCAGGCGCGCAACCGCGCCCACGTGGTGCGCCGATGGCCTACAAGAAGCGTACCGATTATAGTGACGTCAATATAATTTGTGCGCTGCACGATTCCTGCATGCGGCGCAATCGGTACGCAGGAGACCACATCGCTCGCCAATCATGACTCCACGAGCAGCAAACCGTGCGGACGGCTCGGCTCGCAACCGAACGGCTCGCGCGGTTGATTGTATTCGGCGTCTCGTCAACGTGCTCGGTGAATCGGCGCGCGCCGTCGAGCAGGGATCGGGCGTCACGAACGCGCAGCTCTTCGTGCTGCGGCAGCTGGAGCGCGAGCGCGAGCTCACGATCAACGAGCTCGCGGCGCGCGCGCTCACGCAGCAGAGCACCGTGTCGCTGCTCGCCCGCCGCCTCGAGGACGCCGGCCTCGTCACACGCACCCGCTCGGCCGACGATGGCCGGCGCGTGTGCGTGACGCTGACGCCGAAAGGCCGCTCCGTGGCCCGGCGAGCGCCCGAGCCGCCCATCGCGCGCATGCTGCGCGGACTCGACACGATGCGGCCGGCGGAAATGGACGCACTCATCCGCGGAATCGGCGCGTTGCTGTCGGTGATGCGCGTTCCGGCCGACGCGTCGAACGCCCCGCTGTTCGAACCGGAAGCGGCCCGTCGCTTGCGGGCTGGCAAGGCGTCATCAACGAGGAGACCTCGTGGCTCGCGGCGATAAATCGAAATACACCGACAAGCAGAAGCGGATGGAAGATCACATCGAGGAAGGCTACGAAAAGCGCGGCGTCGGCAAGCACGAAGCAGAGCGGCGTGCGTGGGCGACGGTCAACAAGGAGACCGGCGGCGGCAACAAGCCCGGCGGCTCGGGACGCGGGAAGCGTGACACGAGCGCCGGCAGCATGACGCACGCCGAGCGGAGCCGTGCGGCAAAGAAGGGCTGGGCGACGCGTCGCCGCGAGGGCAACGCGTAAGACACACACTTCAACGCGGCGTGGCATCGTGCAGAAACAACCGGGATTCCGCCGTTTCGCCGTCGCCACGTCGCACGCCGTCGGCTCGTCGTGGGCCTTCGTCGCGGCGATGCTGGTCGTTCTGCTATGGGCCGTCAGCGGGCCACTCTTCCACTATTCCGACGGATGGCAACTGACGATCAACACCGGAACGACCATCATCACGTTCCTGATGGTCTTTCTCATCCAGCACACGCAGAATCGCGACGCGCAGGTGACGCAGCTCAAGCTCGATGAGCTGATTCGCGCGGTGAGAAGCGCGCGCAACGAGCTGGTCGACATGGAAGATCTGTCCGACGAAGAGCTTCGGCGGTTACAGCATCAGTTCGAGC
This sequence comes from Gemmatimonadaceae bacterium, assembly GCA_035606695.1. Lineage (NCBI taxonomy): Bacteria > Pseudomonadati > Gemmatimonadota > Gemmatimonadia > Gemmatimonadales > Gemmatimonadaceae > Gemmatimonadaceae bacterium. Next base: position 24,235 of record DATNEW010000008.1, on the reverse strand, counting down.
TGCTGCGATCGAGCGCCGAAGCTCGCCTCAAGCGACAGCCAGGTCAGCCGTCGAACGAAACGACACGCTGAACCTCGCCGACCGAGGCGCCGTCAGAGCTCTCGACTGGCGCGACCGCCGTGCCAACCGCGAAGAACTCGATCGCGTTCGCGCCCCACCCCCAATTTGATTCCTCGACGCGCGCCGCGACGATTCCAACACCGCCCCGCGCCATCGCCTCCGCCTGCATGCGCTCGAGCGCGAGCTCGCGCGCGGCGTACGTCGCTTCGGTGTACGTCGTCATCTCCTGATTGCGGCCCACCTGCTTGAGCGCCTGCATGAATCCGAGGTGCGCGATGTGATACACGCAGGCGCCCATCGCCAGCGACACCGGGCGATAGCCGCCGCGTACGAGCTTCCACAAATCCTGCCCGCTCAAGTCGGACGTGAACGGCCGATTGTCTTTGGTGCGGTAGCTTCCGCCCTTCTTGGCATGACGAACCGCCGTGCCAATCGCCTGGAACTCGAGGACGTCGGCGTCGATCGAATACTTCGAGAAGATGAGACGCACGCCGACGATGCCGTCGGCGCCGAGGAGATCCGCTTCCTCCTCCATTCTCGTCATGGCGAGCTCGCGCGCTTCGTACATCGCGTGCGTCAGCACCGGGAGCTCCTGGCTGACGCTCCACTTCTGCCACTGAAAGCCGACGTGGTAGATCGAAGAGCCGAGGACGAGGCCCAAGGGCTGGAATCCCGCGTCCTCGACGAGCAGGAACTCGTCGACCGACAGGTCGCTCGTGAAGAACTTCGGGCGCTCTCCGTCGCCGCGCATGCCGCGCAAGCGAGCGGCGGCGCCCGGCGGCAGGTTGGCGGTGGACCCCGGCGTATACTCGGGCATGATCCGGCTCCGTGTTCAAGATGTTACATTCAGGTATTCGAACGCATCCACGAATCCAGCGCCTGCCGTCCGCGTTCGGTGCGGCGTGCCTCGGCATCGAGGGCCGCGCTCAGTTCACTGATGAAGACGTCGACGTCGATGGGTTCGTTTCGAATGACGACGTTGCGAACGACCTGTTGGCGGCGGGCCTCGAACGACGTGCCGCGCGCGCGCTCGAGGACGTAGGCGAGCTCGCCGAAGGGGACGCGGACCGATTGGACCTTTCGCGTGAGCAGGGCGCGTTTGACTTCGACGCCCGGCATGACGCCGATGAGCAGCATCACGAGATCCTCGAGCAGTTCGGCGCGGTCTTGCCGGCTGCGCTGCGCGAGAATCGCGCTGACGCTCACGGCGTCGGCGGAGGGCGTGGGGTCGGTCATGGGTCCAATGTAGTGCGGGGGCGGCGCTGTTTCTACGAAAGGGTGAGCGCGGCGCGCACGAGCGTCGCCGCCTCAACCGCCGCGGCGACTTCTTCGGTCGTCGGTCGGCGTTCCTTGGGGTATCGCGACAACGGCCAGAGTCGATCGAGTAAGGCGCACGCGTCGCTGGTGCGCGCGTCGGCTCGAATCGATGCCACGCTCAATTCGAGGAGCTTAGCCAAGACGTGCGTGCGCGGCGGAGCAACGCCACGAAGGACGAGATTTGCCTTCAGGTACTTCTCGACACACTGGTGTGCGTGAAACGCGGTGGCGTCGGCGGTCCTCGCGTCACCAACGCCCCTGTTCATCATCAGGTAATCGCTCTCGGCGCGCTCGACCCACTCACCGAACGACTCCGGTATCGCCGGCCGCTCGCGCACGACGCGCGGAGGCGGCGAAGACTGACGCTCGTACAGAATCTGTCCTTCACGCGCTACGACGAATTCGAGCGTTCCGACATCCGTGCGACGGCGCTCGAAGCGGTCGACCGTCGTCGCGATCACGTCTACCGGGCGGCTCGCTCGCGATACGAGACCATGAATCTCTGCCTCCGCGCGCGGGCTCTCATCGTCGAACAGGACCATGATATCGTAGTCGCTGTCGTCGTGCTGCTCGCCGCGCGCTCGGCTTCCGAACAAGAGGATTCGCGCCGGCGCGAAGGCTGGAACGATGGCGGAGACGATATCCTCGAGGGCAGTATCGGCGACGGGCGTCTTCACGATGACAGGTGATGTGATGTCATTTCCGGCGTGCGAGTGACTGGAACACACTATGTCCTCGGCAGGCTAATCGGCAACCAGTTTCCTGCCGGCGGTGCCACCCGAGCGCAAACCGTGACGAAATGATGTGGACCGCTGCCGAGGCCCGCGAGCTCAACGCCAAGAATCCGTCGCATTGGCCGCGCTACGAAGTCATCGACGGCGAGTTGCTGGTGCCGCCGGCGCCCCGGCCTGTGCATCAGTATGCCGTCGAGGAGCTCGTGCTCCGGCTCGGGCCATATGTTCGCCGGCAACGCGGCGGAGATACGCTCACCGCGCCAGCCGCCATCGAGCTCGATCAGAATTCGGCGGTCGCACCTGACGTCTTCAGCTCGAACCGACCGTGTGAAGAAACGGCGCTACTTCGCGCGCACCGCCGTTCCCGAATACTGGATCGTCGACTGCGACGCACGCGTCATCGAATGCTGGCGCCCCGGTGACGAGCGTGCGCTCATCTGCGACAACGAATTGACGCGGACGCCGCCTGGGGCGAGCGACGCGTTCGTGCTCGACCTCCCGACGTTTTTCACGGACGTATTCGGCGATACGTAGGCGCCTCGCCGCGAGCTCACTCTCCCGGCGGCGGCCCCGTCTGCGCCTGCGCGTCCGGATCGCTCTGCTTCGGCTGCAGCTTGATCGCCTGCCCGAAGTTCCGCGTGATCGTCAGATACACCGCGCGCGATCCAAAGAAACGCTCGCTGAACTCGACCACCGTGCCGTTCGCCGTGCGATAGCCGTACTTCTGCATCTTGAACGGATCGGAGACGCGGAGCGAGATGTTGCCCTGATCGCCCCACAGCTTGTACCGACCCGCCAGATTCATCGACACGCTCGCGAGCTGCGAGCCACCTTCCGTCGCATACGGTGCGCGATAGTACGCGAAGAACTGTGCGTCCGCTTTCGGCGTGAATTTCCATGTGGCATTCGTGCGCGCCGACCACACCACGGCGTGCGCTGACAGATTGCCCGACAGGTTCGAGGCGTCACTCGAGTAGTGATACACACTCGCGCCGCCGCCGAGTTGCAGCGGGCCGTGATGCGCGTTGATGTTGAGATCCGTGCCGAGCGTCAGGGTGCTTGCCACGTTGTCATACGTGCTCACGGAAACGCCCGTCGAATCGACGAACTGAATGTTGCGCACCGCGTGCGACGTGCTGCGGAGATAGGGATTGAGTTGAATCGATCCCCACGAACGCGACTCCTGATAGCCCGCCTCGAGCGCGTCGGTGTACTCGGCACGGAGCGCCGGGTTGCCGCGGAACACGTTGCGCGTGTCCTGTCGGTATTCGATAGGACTGAGCTGATACGGATTCGGCCGGCTCACGCGCCGCGAATAGCTGAGACGAACCTGCCGGAGCGGCGTGAAGTTGTATGTCGCAATCGCGCTCGGATACGCGCTGTTGTAACGACGGTCGAACTGCTCGTCCGCCAACCGCAGATCGAGATACGTCGCCGCGTCCTCGAGACGCACGCCCGCCTGTGTCTGGACGTTGTCGAACTTGTTGGACAGCAGCGCATACCCGGCGCCGATGTCTTCGTGATAATCGAACGCGGTGCTGCGCTCAGGGACGAGCGTAAAGACGCCGGTCGCCGGATTGAGATTCGCCGCGTCGAAGTCGTTCGACGTCGTGCGGCGCGTGACCTTCACGCCCGTCTCCAGCTTGGTGGTCGCGCCGAATTGCGCGGTGTAATCCGTCTTCCAGTTGAGATACGGATAGTGGCCGAGCGTGTGATCGCGCTCCGTCGGAATCGACGCCGGGGTGCTCGCGTCGGGTTGCATCACCGTGCCCGACAGATCGATGTCCGACGTCGCGCGCGTGTTCGAGTACTCGAGCTCCGTCGAGAACACCGGCTGATTCTTGTCGGCGAAATGGCGGAACGTGGCGTCGAGATCGATCGACGTGCTGCGCGAGACTTGCGACTGCAGCTGGAGGAACGAGCCGATGACGTCGCGGTCGGGATTGAAATCGGTGTACGCCGACGACGAATTGCCGCCGAATTGTCCGGCGTAGAGATAACTGTCGAACGACAACGAGGTACGGTCCGTAAATCGGTACTCGCTGCGCAGCGTACCGCCGCCCGAGATCGGCGACTGATGACCAGCCAACTGTGTCTCGGTAAACGCGGGCGTCGGAATCACGAGATTCGTGCGGGAGATGGTGCCCGACGTCGCGCGGTGATCCTGGTAGATGCTGCCCGACCCGAACAGCGTGAGCTTGCCCTGCTGCTTGCCGATGTTGCCGTTGGCGTTCACCGCGCCGGTGGATGCGGTGCCGGCCGAAATCCCGCCGCTCAGGCCAAGCTCCGTCTCCTGATTGAGCACGATGTTGATGATGCCCGCCGTGCCCTCGGGATCGTCCTTCGCCGACGGATTCGTCGCCACCTCGACGTTCTTCACCGTTCCGGCCGGCAGCTGCGCCAGGAACGCGCCGAGCTGGTCGCCTTTGAGCGGCGTCGAGCGACCATTGATTTGAATGACGACGTTCGCGTTGCCGCGCAGACTGACGTTGTTCGATCCGTCGACTTCGACGAGTGGAATGTTGCGCAGCACGTCGATGGCCGTTCCGCCGCTCGCCGCCGGCATGTTCTTCACGCTGTAGCTCGTGCGATCGGGCGCGAGCACCACGTCCTCACGCTCGGCGACAGTCTGAGCGGCCTCGAGCTTTGCGGCGACGACGTTGAGCGCAACCGTCCCGAGCTCGACCACGGGACGTTCGGCGGTCACCACGATGTCGTTGCGCGTCAACATCGCGAATCCGATCGCGCGCACGCGCAGCGTGTAGCGGCCGGGACGCAGGCCGTCGACGCGGAAGGACCCGTCTTCTTTCGGCAGCGCACCGCTCACGAACGTGGAATCACCAACTCGGCGAACGGCGACGGAGCCGGTCGTGACGGGCTGGCCGGTTACGGAATCGACGAGGTGGCCGCGGACTTCACCCGGGCCCGCAACTGGCGCCTGAGGCGCACGGACTTGCGCGCCAACGAACGGAGCGACGAAGAGGAGCGCAATAATCGCGGCGAAAGGTGCTCGAAGCATCAGTGGTTCGAGATTTCAGGTTCGGTCAGACGGCAAGATGCGCTGGAGGTGTGACACCGCAGCGTACCGAATAGTTCATTGTACTTCGTGCTCGATCAGTGGCGGTCGGTGCTCGATTCCAGCAGGTCCCGCCGCGTCATCGGCACGTGTGCTCGGCCCTCGGCATCCGGCTTCGCGAGCAGCGTTTGCACGACGTTGAGCCGTCCGGTGGCGAATCCATTCGCCGATGCGGTCATGTACAATCGCCACGTGCGAAACGTCCGCTCGCTCGCCAGCGCGATTGCACGCTCGCGTTGCGCCGTCAACCGGCGCAGCCACTCGCGCAACGTCAAAGTATAGTGCTCGCGCAGACTTTCGGCGTCGCGCGTCTCGAATCCCGCGCCTTCGGCGGCGGCGATCACCGCGTGCAGCGGCCCGAGCTTGCCATCAGGAAATACGTATTGATCGATGAACTCGTCGCGGCGCCACAGCCGCCGCTCGATGCGTTCGCGCAATCCCATGTGATGCGCGGCGTTCACGCCGACAATGCCGTGGTTGAGCAGCTGGCCGCCGGGCTTCAGCACTTCGTGAAGCACGCCGAAGTAGACCGGCAGCTTGGCGACGCCAACGTGCTCGACCATCCCAACGCTCGCGATCTTGTCGAATTCGCCGAGCGTGCGAACGTCGCGATAGTCGACGAGCTCGATGCGGCAGCGCTCGGAGAGTCCCGCATCGGCAATGCGCTGTCGCGCGAGCGAGGCCTGCGCGTCGCTCAGCGTGATGCCGACGGCGCTCACGCCGTAGTGGCGAACCGCATGCATGACGAGCGCGCCCCAGCCGCAACCGACGTCGAGCAGTCGCTCTCCCGCCCGCAGCCGCAGCTTGCGGCATACGAGATCCAGCTTCGCGACCTGCGCCTCCTCGAGCGTCGCTGACGGCGACGCGAAGTATGCGCAGGAATACACCATTCGCTCGTCGAGCCATAACGCGTAGAAGTCGTTGCCGACGTCGTAGTGGTATTGGATCGCCCTGCGATCGCGCTGCTTGTCGTGTCGTGAGCCTGCCTCCGACACGACATGCTCGGCACGCGCCGTTCGCACGTCCGATTCGCTGTCGTGTCGCGGCAGGGCGAACAAGTGCCGCGCGAGGGTCGATATCGCACGCGCGGATTTGAGTCGCGCGTTGATCTCGTCGCCGAGGGTTACGGCGCTCTCGAGATCGCCGTCGACTTCGATGTCGCCGGAGAGATACGCCTCGACGATCGAGACTTCACTCGGCGGAAGCAGCATGCGGCGGAGCGCCCCGGGTCTCGCAACGCGCAGCGAGAAATTCGCAGCACCGGTGCCGCGTTCGACGCTTCCGTCCCAGTACGCCACGTCGAAACGGCGCGCGCTCGGCGGACCGAACAGCGCGTGCATGATCGCCCGCGCGTGCTCGAACGGATCGCCGCCGCTCACGGCACGGCGAGGCCAGCTCTCAGCTGACTCACGAGAAAATTGCCGACGCGGCGCTCGTAGTCGATCTGGTCGAACGCATGAAAATCCTCATGGCCGGCGCCGAAGATCGGCCAATATGTCTTGGGCGACGGTGCATGCGCGTACAACGACTCCGCCTCGACGATCGGCGTGTACGGATCATCGGTGCCGGAGATCAACAGCAGCGGCGCGTGAATCTTCGCGATGCGATCGATCGGCTGCAGCTCGGCTTCGGTGACGCCGATGTCTTCGCTCACGAAGTGGATCACGGCGGGTGTGAACCATCGCGCGACGCCGCCGAGTGGCCCGAGCCACGTGCCGAGCCGATTGCTCACCGCCTGGCGAATTGTTGGATACACCGACTCGAGCACGAACGCGTTCGCGTCGAGCGGCCCTGGGCCGAGCAACGCGGCGGCGCCGCCCATCGAGACGCCGATGACTCCGACGCGCTCGCCGGGCATGGCGGTTTTCAAGAAATCTAATGATGCGGCCGCGTCGAGACTCTCGCGAACGCCGAAGGTGACGTGTTCTCCCGGCGACTCGCCATGCGCCTGAAAGTCCGGCGCGAGGACGCTGAAGCCCATCGCGTGAAGGAACCGCGCGCGGCCGAGCATGCTCGTGCGATTCGCGCCGACGCCGTGCAGCAACAGCACCGCGCCCATACCACGCTGGCCGCGCGCGAACCAGGCGCGAAGCTCCGTCCCCGTGCGGCTGGTAAACGCGACGCTTTGCGCGTTCAAATCAACCGGCGGCCCGCCAACGTGCGCGCGGCTCGGGTTGGCGAGCATACAGCCGCTCGACAACCCGAGGGCAGCGAAGCAATACCGAGCGATCGTGCGCCTCATGCGCTCGGTAAAGTGCATGGCGCTTGCCACACGATCAAAACGCCATCACGGTCCGGTGACGGTCACGACCTCGCGCATCCACGGATGGATGCAACATTGATAGCGGTGAACGCCGATCTGGGTCTCGGGGTCGGTCGTCATCGAGGCGCCCGGCTTGATGTGATCGGCCGCCGTGGTCTCGGAGCACTCGGGCGCGACGACATTGTTCCCGGATGCGGCGTTGAGGGCCGGAACGATGCCGCCGCCGAACTGTTGGACTTCCGTAAAGGTATGTTCTTCGCCGCCCAAGTTCGTGGCGGTGATCGCCTGGCCGGTGCGAAGCGTGAGTGACGTTGGATCGAAGGTCCAGGCCGCGACGCGGCCGGTGGCGTTCAGCTCGCTGTTGAACGCGGCGAGCGTCATCGAGCCCGCGTGCGTGCAGGCGCCGGCGCCGAGCGTGGCATTGAAGGTCGCCGAGTCGCACTGGTCGAGGATGCTGACCGCCGCGTTCGCCGACGGCGCGACCAGATTGACGTTCGTTTTGTCGCCGCACGCCGCGAGCGCGAACGGAGCGACCGCGACGATTATTAGAGTTCTCTTACGTGGCATCTTAGCCCCTGTTTGAAGACGGAGGGGGATAGCGCAAATGCCAGGCACGCGATCAATTGATTCGTCGAGTATTTTTGTTTCCTGGCTGGGCCTGCATCGAAACGGTACCATTGACCAATGACTGCTCCTTCGTCGACCGCACCCGCGTCTGCTTCATCCGAAACACACGAGCTTCCACGACAGCTCGGCTTGTGGAGCGCCATCGCCGTCGTGGTCGGCATCACGATCGGCTCGGGCATCTTCCGAACGCCGGCCAGTGTCACCAACCGTCTGCCGGGCCCGCTGCCGTTGTTTGGCGTCTGGGTCGCGGGCGGCGTCACCGCGCTGTGCGGTGCACTCACGCTCGCCGAAGTCGCCGGCGCGTTTCCGGATACGGGCGGCATCTTCGTCTTCATTCGCAACGGCTTCGGGCGCCTGCCGGCGTTTCTGTTCGGATGGGCCGAGCTCGCGATCATTCGCGCGGCCGCGGTCGGCGCGATCGCCACGACGTTCGCCGAGTATTTCCTGCGCGTGCTCGGCTTCGATCCGTCGACGGCGCCGTATTCCAATTACGTGCACTATGTCGCGGCGGGAGCGATCGCCGTCATCGCGGCGCTCAATTACGTCGGCGTTCGCTGGGGGTCGCTCATCCAGAATCTGACCGCGGTCGCGAAATACGTCGGCCTGATGTTCATCGTGATCGCGGCGATCGTGATCGGCATTCCGAAGACGGGCGGACATTTCACGCCGGCCGCGCCGCCGGGAAGTTTCGGCATCGCGCCATTCGGGCTTGCGCTGGTCTCAGTGTTGTGGGCGTACGACGGGTGGGCGGATCTCGCGTTCATCTCCGGCGAAGTGAAAGATCCCGGCCGCAATCTGCCGCGCGCGCTCATCTGGGGAACGCTCGCGGTGATCGTCATCTACCTCCTGGCGAATGTCGCCTATCTCGGCGTGATGTCGGTGGACGAAGTGCGGCACTCGAAGCTCGTCGCGGCCGACGTTGCGCTGCGACTCGTCGGGCCGGGCGGCGTGACCTTCGTCGCGATCACGGTGATGCTCTCGACGCTCGGCACGCTCAACGGTTCGATCCTCACGAACCCGCGCGTGTTTTTCGCGATGGCGGCCGATGGATTGTTGTTCAAGCAGATCGCCGGCGTGCACAAGCGATATCAAACGCCGTACGTGGCGATCGCGCTGACGGCGGTGCTGGGAATCATCTTCGTGCTGCTGCGGACGTTCGAGCAGCTCGCGGATACGTTCGTCACGGCGATTCTACCGTTCTACGCGCTCGGCGTCGCGTCGATCTTCGTCTTTCGGGTGCGAAAGGATCCGAATTACAAGCCGACGTTTCGTACGCCGCTCTATCCGTTCACGCCGATTCTCTTCGTGCTGGCGACGTTCTATCTGCTCGGGAACGCGTTGATCGATGACAGCAGCCGCGGACCGACGTTGGCCGTGTTCGGGATCATTCTCGCCGGGATTCCGGTGTACTACCTGACCGTCGGGCGGCGCGGGCCTGGAGTTGGCGCTCGCGTGGCTGTGGAAAGCGGAACTGCGGGTGCGCACGCGGACTAACGCCGACACTTCGCGGGCTCGCGCGGACAAAAACCAGAGACCCGAGACGGAGGCGGAATTCCGTCCGCAGGGGCTTTGGTTTTGTTTTATTTAAGATCTTTGTGGTGTTCTGGTGTCGTCCGCGTGAGCCCGCGACCTGACCGCGTTGGTGCGCGTGCGCACTGGCAGTTGCTCTTGCCCTTTGCGACTCAAAAGATTTTCAGATTGATATACTTCCGCGGATTCGCCTTGAAGTCCGCGATCAATGAATCCAGACTCGCGACCGTGTGCCGGATGTCGGTATAGAGCAGGGAATCCGACAACAGCTTGCCCACGGTGCCGTTGCCGTTCTGCGCCTTCGCCAACAACTGCCGCAGCTGGTTGTTCGTCGAATCGATGTTGGCCGAGAGCCGTGCCGCGTTCTCGCTCGTCTTGCGGACGTTCGCGACCGTCGCCTCGATCTGCGCCGAGTCGACCATGCGGCTCAAGTGACCGGCGGCGTCGCGGAACGAGCCCATCGTCGCCGTCATGTTTCGATTCTGCTCGGCGATCACGCCTTGCAGTTGCGCCGAGAGCGCGGCCGCCGACGCGACGGTGCGATGAATGTCCTTGAGCGTCCCCGCCTCGATGACCTGCTGCTTCAAGGCGAGCGTCAACGCCGACACGTTCTGGCCGATCGAGTCCACGCGATTCATGATCTCGCCGATGTCGGCCGCCGGCGGACCCGGAGGCACCGTATCGCCCGGCGAGTACGACGTAGGCGGCGGCGGCACCGGCGGATTGAGCGCGACCGCGACGTCGCCAAAGATGCCGACGGGCTTCACGATCGCCGTCGATCCCTTCGGCACCGTGTACTGGTCGTCGATGCGCAGCAACACGTCCAGGTAGCCGTTGCGGCGAAGATTCACGTCGCCCACGTAGCCGATGCTCACGCCGGCGAGCAGCACGGGCTGCCCCTGCTTCAGGTTCTGCCCCCACGCAAAGCGCGTGTAAAGCGGATAACCGGACTTGAGACCGCCGCGCGCCAGCCACAGCGTCCCGAGCACGAGCACGACCACCGCGACCGTTATGAGAATGCCGACCGAAACTTCGTTGCGACGGTTCATGATTGGAGAAGAGGTCCCAACACGCCGGTCGTCAGGGCGTCGAGCACCAGAATCGTCATCGACGTGATGACGACCGCTCGCGCCGTCGACCGGCCGACACCCTCGGCACCGGCCTCGGTAATGTAACCTTCATAGGCGCAGACCAAAGCGATCGCCGCGCCGAACATGAGCGATTTCAGGAGACTGTACACAACCTGAAATGTGCCGAATCCCAATCGCAGGCCCATGATGAAATCCTGCGGCGTCACGTCGGTGAGCTTGACCGACACGAGGTACGCGCTCACGAGTCCCGTCGCGTCGGCGAGCACCACGAGCGTCGGCAGCATCACGAGCGCGGCGAGGAGCCGGGGCACGATGAGGAATGCGACGGGATCGTAGGCGAGCGTCTCGAGCGCGTCGATTTGCTCGGTGACGCGCATCGTGCCGATTTCCGCGGTCATGCGCCCACCAACACGGCCCGTCAGCACGAGACCCGTGAGCAGCGGCCCAAGCTCGAGCACCACCATGAGCCGGCTCGCCAAACCGATGATCGACTTCTCGACGCCCGGCAAAAGCTGATACCGCGTCTGGAGCGCGATGACGCCGCCGATGAACGCCGCCACGATCACAGTCAACGGCACCGAGTCGACGCCGATCGTTCGCATCTGGCGAATCGTCTCGGGCACGTACGTCGCCGGATCGCCGAAGCCGCGCAGAATGTCGCGGAAGAAATACGCGCGCAGGCCGACGTCGCGAAACAGTCCGCGCCAGAAGCGCGTGACGCGGCGGAAGAAGCGGATCGAACCCCGCTGGATGACGGGATAGGTGTCGGTCTGGCTCGATACCGGACCGGCGCCGAGCGGTGCGCTCAAGTCCGCACGCGTGCGAGGAGGACGAGGCCCATGAAACCGAACAAGACGCCGGGAATCCAGGCCGCGTAGTCGGGCGCGATCACGCCCTTTCCGCCAATGGCACGGGTGAGTTGAATCATCAGGAGAAAGATCATCGTCGTCGCAAGGCTCACGGCAATGCCGTATGCCGAGCCGCCGCGCTGCGTGCTGGTGGCAAGTGGCGCGCCGAAAAGCGCGATGATCAGACAGGTCGCGGGAATGGCGATCTTGAGGGCGCGCTCGACGCGCAGCAGGTTCGCGTCACCCCCCGATCGCTCGAGCGCGCCGATCGCCCGGGTCAGCGCGGCGTAGGTCATGTCGTGCGGATCGGGCGGCTTGGACATCATCTCCGCCGGACGCTCGGTGAGCTGGTTGTCGCGCGCGTACGCGAACTGGATCGTGAGGTTCGGCCCCGAATCCGAAATGATGTTCATCTCGCCGTTGCGCAGCGTCCAGCGACCGGTTTTCGCGTCGAACTTCGCGGTGTCGGCGGTCAACAGATACGTCGGATAGTCGGCGCCCTTGCCTTTGCGCTCGATCTGGAGCTGCCGCATTTGCCCCGAGTCGGTGCGCAGCTCGAACGCCTTGTACACACGGCCGTACTCGCCCGCGAACGCGAAGTTGAAGCGGCTCGTGCCCACCTGCGCCTTGTCTTCCTGCAGCAGCTCGCTGCGGCGCTGGTTCGTCATCGGCACGATCTTGCCGAGCCCCAGGTCGAGCCCGAAGGCGAGCATCGCGCCGAAGAAGATCGGCATCACGAGGCGATAAAAACTTATCCCCGACGCCTTCGCGGCCGTGACTTCCGTATGCCGCGTCAACGTGCCGATCGAGAACACCGTCGCGAACAACACCGCGGCCGGCAGCACCATGAACATCGAGTCGGGAATCCAGAACAGATAGCTCAGCGCGATGTCGCGGGTCGGAATGTGCCGCTCGAGATACACCTGCACGTGATCCGTGAGGTCGATGACGATCAAGAGGATCGGAAAGCCAAGTGCGGTGACCGCGAAGATCTTGACGAACTCCGCGAACACATAGCGGTCGAGCGGCCGGAAGATGTGTCTCACGCCGACACCTCCGCGCCGCGCACGCGCGCGAACCACGCGCGCGTCGCGTCCATGAACTCACCGAAGCCGCCGCCGCGCGACGTCCCTCGCTCGTGACCCATGCGCGAGATCAGCACGAGTCCCACGACGAGAAACACGATGTTGTCGATCCACATCGCCCAGAACGGCGAGATGATGTTGTTGTTCGCCAGCGATTCGCCGCCGATCAGACCGACATAATAGATCGCAAATACGGAGAAGCCCACGCCCATCACGAGCCCGACGCCGCCGCGCGGAAAACGCAGCGCGATCGGCGCGCCGACCAGCACGAACACGATGCACGCGAACGCGAGCGAGAACTTCTTCTGAATCTCGACGCCGTAGCGATTGCTCCAGTGCCGCGCGTCCTCGAGCCGAAGCTTCGCGTCGCTCAGCTCGATGTTGATCGAGCTCACGTCGGGTCCTGGCAGGGTTGCGCTGGGATACACCGGCGCCGTCCGCGCGCCCGGCGGAGGAACGACGGTCGCTGTTGGCACGGCCGCCGGCGCCACGCGCAGGGGCGGAGGCGCGGCGGCCGGCGCCGGATTCGCCGGCACCGCGACGGTCTTCGCCGCGGTCTCCGGTAGATACGCGCCTGGCGGCACCTTGTCCCGCGCCATCTTCTTCAGGATTCCGTTGACGAGCGCCCAGACCGAGTCCGACTTGCCGGCCTGCGGCTTCGCGGGTGTTTTTGCCGCACCTTTCTTTGTCGAATCCTGACGGGTCGTGCGCGCGAACGCCGGCATCCGAGGTACTTCCGCCGCCTGCGCCGCCGGCACTTTCAGGTATCTCGTGATAAACGTGCAATACAGCGCACCGATGCCGCCGGCTTTCTTAATGTGCAGATCCGACGGCTTAACGGCCTTCCGTCCCTTCGACGTCGCCATCTGCCAGGCAGCCACGAGGCTGTCGTGATACGCGCGCTGAAATGACGCGTGCCGCGACTCGAGCTCCGCTTGCATCTCGCAGACGGTCATCTCCCGCTCGCCCTTGGAGGCGGTATCGGCATTGATCGACTGGAAAGAGTTCGCGACTTCGCGAACCTTGAGCTCGTCCTGGTTGTAGTAAATGCGCTCGAGCTGTCCGTGTTGCGCCGAGGGGGCGGTCATCATCATCCCCTTGTACAAGTGCAGCACGAGGTCCTTCTTGTTTGGAGCGAATCGAAGCGTGCCGGAATCCGCGTAAATCGACCGGCGGCGCATCGGATCGCTCACGTCGTAAATCGTCACGCCGCCCATGCGGCCCGATTCATCCTGGTCGATCCGATCGGCGCGCAGGTACAACTGGCTTTCCTTCACCGCGTTGATGACCTGTGGCTTGAGCGCGAACGTCGGCTTCGTCCGTAAAATCGCAATCTGGAGCGTTGCCAGCTCGTGATTGGCGCGCGACAACAACTGATCGTTGAACCACAGCATGAAAACCGCGAGCAGCGTCGCGGCGATCAGCGCCGGTTTGAGCAGGGCGCGCGTCGATACCCCACCCGCTTTCATCGCCGTGATCTCGTTCTCGGACGCCAGACGGCTGAACGCGTAGAGCACGGCGACCAGCACCGCCATCGGCAGCGTCATCGCGACCGTGAACGGAATGGATAGCAGGAAGAATTCAGTGATCGTCTGCCACGACAGTCCCTTACCCACCAGATCGCCGAACTTGCGCGCGATGTACTGGAGCAGGAGCAATGAGGTGAGCGCCGACAAGGCGAACACGAACGGTCCAACGTGCTCCTTGAGGACGTAGCGATTGATTATCTTCACGCGTGTAAATTACCCCGCCTTAAGCATTTAGTGCGACCCAGCCACCGCCTCGTTTTTGCGCTCGTGCTCGCCGTCGCGTCCGCGATCGTCCCCGCGCATTCGTACGCGCAGGCGGCGCCGCCGGATTCCCGCGATTCCAGCGTTTCCGGCGTTTCTAATGCGCGAACCAAGCCTGCTGCCGCCGGCGCCGCCCGTAGTACCCCCGCGGGCGTCGTTGTGCCGGACTCCACCGGCGGGGTTCGGCGTGTCGGTCTGCCACGCCTCGCGGCCGACACCGACACCACCAAGACGACGACACCGCCGGCCACGGATCTCCAGTTTCATTTCAACCTGCGAGGCGGCGTCACCTCGACACGCTTCAAGCGCCTGAACTGCACGTCCCTCGAGGCATTCCAGGTCGCGACGCAGGCGGCCTGCCAGGGCAGCTTCCTCACTCGGCCCAGCGATCCGGCGGCCGCGCTCACCGCGGCGGGACGCATCGGCCTGCTGCACGTCAACGTCGACTACGATCAGGAGCGCGAGTTCGACGCCTCGCAAACGCTCTCCCTCTACTACGAGGGCGACTCGTCGTCGACGCTCCGCCGCGTGGACGTCGGCAACATCTCGTTCGTGCCGCCCTCCACGCGATTTCTGACGTCGTCGCTGCCCAGTGGGAATTACGGCGCGCAGATCACGGCGCAGCTCGGGCGCGTGCAGCTGAAGTCGATCTTCGCCAAGCAGACAGGCAACGTCGCGCGAAATCGCCGCTACGATTTCTCGCAGCGCAGCGCACAGCAGCACAACCAGCACGAGACGGCCGACTATCAGATCGAACGGCTGCGTTTCTTCTGGACGGTCGATCCCGCGCTGTTCCGCGGCGTCTATCCCAATATCGATATTCTCAATTCATCACAACTCCGCCAACTGCGTGCGGAGTTGCCCGATACACTCCGCCCATCGCGCGTGCTGGTGTATCGGCTTCAGTTCGGCGCGCAGCCGCAGGACGTCAACGGGCCGCGGTTCAAGCTCCACGGCGCCGAAACGCAGGGAACGCAAACGTACGATCTGCTGCGCGAAGGCGTCGACTACTTCATGGACCAGTCGCTGCTCTGGTTCGCGCTGGTGCGTCCGCTCAACGAAACGAACGAGCGGCTCGTCGTCGCGTACAACGTACGCCTGAACGGCCGCGACACCGTGTGGACGACGACCGGCGGCACGCCCGACCTCCAGCGCGTCATCAACCGCGACCAGTTCGCGAATCTCGTCACCGATCCCAACGTTGGGCCCTCGTCGCCTGCGTTCCGCAACGAGATTCGCTCGGTGTATCGCATCGGCGGCGAGGATGTCGTGCGGCAATCGGTGAAGCTGCGCATCGTCGCCGGCAGTGGCTTGCTCGAACATCCGCTCGCGGGACCGGACGCAACGTTCCTCCAGATGTTCGGCCTCGCGCAGCCAACGGCGCCCACGGAGTTCGATTATCAGAATCGTCTGTGGCCGCGACTTGGCGATCCCGCGTTCGATCTTGGCATCGGCGCGCCGGACATTCGCCACGCGCAGTCGCTCATCGCCGCGCAGGTGATCAAGGATTACTTCCTGGTCTTTCCGTCGCTGCAGCCGTTCAGCGCGCGCAACTCTGGGCTCGTCTTTCCCGGCAATCCGACGAACGATCAGATCTACACGTTGCCGGTCGACTACCTCGATTCGCCGCAGCATCCTCCGACGACGTACCGGATCGACGTCGAGTACGAAGCGCAAGGCGTCGACGAGAGCGGCACCATCACGCTTGGCGCCACGCAAATGCGTCCGGGCTCCGAGCGGCTGGTGATGGACGGCCGCACGATGGTGCGCGATCTCGACTATCGCATCGACTACGATCTCGGGCGCATCGAGTTCACGCGGCCCGACACGTTGTTCCAGCTCCCGCGCCACCTCGACGTGAGCTACGAAGAGAACCCGACGTTCGCCGGCGCCCCGACGACGCTCGGTGGGTTTGTCGCCGAACTGCCGCTGCCGCACGGGACTCTGAATTTCGCGGCGATCAATCAGTCGCAAGGCAACGCCGGCTTCACACGACCGGCGCTCGGCTTTCAGGGAAACTCGACCTTGACCGCCGGCGTGAGCGGCCAATTCAGTTGGGATCTTCCGCAGCTCACCAACTTCGCCAGCCGCTTTCCATTCGGGCCGACGAAGGCGCCGTCGCACTTCTCGGTGCAGGCCGAGTTGGCGGGCAGCCGTCCGCAGTTCATCGGGCTTGGCGATCAGCGCGCGTATGTCGAGACGTTCGACGCCGACGGCGGCATCGGCATTCCGATCGCCGACGACGCGTGGGAGAACAGCAGCCTGCCCGCGTACGGCAACGCATTGCGCGCGCGCTTCGGGGGAACGTTCTTCGAGCCGACGAATGACGCGACGCTCGTGTGGCAGACGAACGTGCAGAACCGCAGCGGCAAGCGGATCACCTTCACACTCGGCGACATCGATCCGCTTGCGGTGTTCACCGGCGCCGGCGCGCCTCCGCCCGAACCGATGATGTGGCTCACGCTCTTGCCGCTCGATTCGGTTGGCCGGTTCAACGCATCGGCATCCAGGTATCAGTGGACCGATCCCGGTGCGACGGCGAATCGTCGCTTCCATTCGATTCGCGCCACCCTCAGCCCGTCGGGAATCGATCTCACGCGCGGTGAGCATCTCGAATTCTGGACGCTCGTCGACACCAACCCGGCGACGCTGACGCGCAACGGCACGGTCATCTTCGACTTCGGCGACGTGTCGGAGAACACCGTGGCGTTCGTTCCAAAAACTCTAACGGTGCAGCGGAACGGCGCGACGACGGACAGTCTGTTCACCGGCAAGCGTCTCGTCCGCTTCGACACGCTCGACACCGAGCGAGATACGCTGACGCACGTCTTCAACGCCGGCGTGAACGACGTGGGGCTGCCGGGCGACCTCGTGGACAGTCTCACGGTGATCGACAACGGCGCGCCGAAGATCGTGAAGAAACTGCCGATCTGCCGCGCGCTCCCCGGCGCGATCTACACGCTCGGCGATCCGGCCAACAACTGCACCGTCGGCAACAACCGGCTCGACGAAGAAGACATCGATCTCGACAACGAGATGAACTTCCCGAGTGCGTTGCGCGAGCGCGAACGCATTCTTCGCTACGTGATCGACTTGAGCGACCCGACGAACTGGAAGCGGCTCGGCGGCCGGTACACGGATACGTTGTTCGTGAACGGCGTGCCGCAGCCGCGCACGCGGCGCTGGGCGCTCATCAGCACGCCGTTTCTGACGCCGACGGATTCGCTGAACGACGTCGTTCGCCGGCGCATTCGCGCGGTGCGATTGACGGTCGTCTCGGGGAAAGGGCAGGGACCCGAGGAACAAACGCAGCTGCCGATCGCCGACATTCGTATCACCGGCGCGCCGTGGCTCAATCGCAGCAATCAAACGCTCATGGGCATCGCCGGCGTGCAAAACCACGGCGGCTTCGTCGTGACGTCGACCATCGGCACGAACGATTCGACGTCCGCGCTCGTGTATCAGCCGCCTCCGGGCGTCGTGAATTCGGCGGATACGCGCGGCGCACAGTTCGCCAGCACGCAGACGCAGATCAATGAGAGCTCCATGCGCATTCAGGCGGGGAACATGCCGCTGTATCATCGCGCGGAGGCGTTCCTGCGTTTTCAAACGGGCGCGCAGAATTACATGACGTATCGCCAGATGCGCGTGTGGGGCCGCGGCCGCGGCAACGGATGGGGCCAGAACGGCGAGCTCCAGATGTACGTCAAGCTCGGCCGCGACGAGAACAACTTCTACATGGTTCGCGCGCCGATGAACGCGGGACAGACGCAGGCGGCGTGGACGGATCTCGTGCTCGACTTCAATCGGTTCATCGATCTGCGGCGGCGGATTCAGAACGCGTTCACGTCGGGCAAGACACAGTCGATCGCGTGCACCGGCGTCGACTCGGCGATCATTACCGCGTCGCCGCTGCCGGCGGGCGCGCACACTTTCGCGGCGTGCGACAACGGCTACATGGCGCTCACGACCGATCCGGCCGTTGCGGCGCCGAATCTCGCCGCCGTGCAGGAGCTGGCGGTGGGCATCGTGCGCGTCGCCAACTCGGAGACGCTGTCGCCGAGCGACACGCTGGAACTGTGGGTGGACGATATCCGCCTGGACCACCAGGTGAACAACACGGGAATGGCCGGACAGATCTCGCTCGCCGGCAACATTGGAGATCTGCTGGATCTTAGATATAATATTTCTAATCAAGATGCGAACTTTCGCCAGATGGGGGAGCAACCCACCTTCCTCGGCCAGCGCACCACCGACGTCGCGGCAACCGTGCGGCTCGAGAAGTTGTTGCCGAGTGGAGCAGGGTTCTCGCTCCCGTTGACCGTCACGAGGATTGGGCTCGGCAGCGATCCACTCTTTCTTTCGCAGAGCGACATCTCGGGTCGCGGCATTGGCCCCGTGCGCACGCCGCGCAACGATCTCACGACGTACAGCCTCACCATGCGCCGCACGAAACCCATCGGGACGCCGCTGCTCGGGCCGCTGGTCAACAATCTCGATCTGACCTCGAGCTATCTCACCGGCGTCGATCGCACGGAATTTCAGAACGGCTCCTCGCACAACTTCAGCGTCGCGCTCGACTACCTCGTGACCGCGGACAGCGCGCGCACGGCCGATCTTCCCGAGTGGATGACCGGCGCGCTCGGCGCATTGCCACAGGCGCTCCAGGCCGGTCCGATCAGCACGTTGCGCGGCACACATTTCCGGTGGAATCCCACGCAGCTGCGATTCACCAGCAGTCTCGTGCGCGGCGACGATCGACGCGTCTCGTTCCTCAATCCGACGAGCGACGCCGCGGATGCGCCTGCCGAGTCGCGTGCATCGAGCCGGTTGTGGCGGAATGGGAGTGTGCTGGAGCTGCATCCCACGACTTCCCTCACCGCGCGATGGGAAGCCTCGTCGGTTCGAGATTTCCGGGACTACCGCGACACGCTCGTCGACTTCGGCGCGCTCGGCCAACGTCCGCTCCAGGTCGCGCCGGGCTTCGAGCGCGAGCGAAGCATCTTCACGAATTTCTCATTTGCTCCGTTGTTCTCGGCGTGGTTCCGGCCGCGCGCTGATTTTGGAACGCAGTACGGCATGCTGCGCGACCCGAACGTGCGTTCATTCTCGGCGCTTCCCGGCGTGATCGGCGTCGACAGCGTGCTCGCCGAGCACGATTCGTTGACGATGCTGCATCTGCTCGCCATTCCGCGCCGGCTGACCGCCGCGCAGACGTCGAGCATCGGCACGACGATCGACGTCGCGCGCGCGATCGTCACCTACAGCGCGGACAGTGCGAGTATGGCGCGGCGGGTCGGGAAGCTCTTCGCGCCGCTCGATGTGTCGTACACGCGTAGTCTGTTGACGGCGCTCGATGGCGCGAACGCCGCGCCGCCGCTTGGACTTCAGTTCGGACTCGCCGGCCCGGGCGCGTATCGCCGTGTGAATGGGGAAGACGCGACGACGGCGGGGCAGACGGGTTCGCTCGCCGCGTCCAATGCACTGCAGCTGCCGTTCGGCACGTCGTTCGTCAACCGCTATCTGCGCACGACGACGCTCAACTGGATCGAGCGGCCGGATTCCACGCAAGCGCACGTCGACGGCTCGATGACGACGTTTCCCGACGAGACCTTCCGTTGGGGTTATCGACCGCCGGTGCCGACGCTGTCCATCTCCAGCTTCGACGCGAACGTGGGCTACGCGCACAGCCTGGCGACGGTCTCGTTGCCGAGCTTGTTGTTCAGCGATACGCCACCGGAAATTCGCCGCACGCATTCCGACGTGATTCCGCTCGGCGCCTCGATCGCGTGGAGCGGCCGCGCGGCGCCGAGTTTGGGGGCACGTTACAGTATTCTGAAGCGAATCGACAGCTTGCCGGGCAGCGTGGCGCACACGCACGGCAACGAGATCAGCATCGACGCGGGGCGCGCGTTCCACGTTCCGGAAAGCCTGGGCTTGGGCCTCAAGAGCGATCTGCGCACGCGGCTGAACTACAGCCAGGCGCACAACATCACGACGATCGCCGACTCGGTGGGCGCGACGCAGGCGCGGTTGCAGGACAATGGTCGGCAGGCGTTCAACTTCACGGCCGACGTCGCCGCGATGGACAACGCCACGTTCACGCTCCAGGCCTCGCACGTGATCACGTTCGACAAGAACTTGAATACGCGAACGGCGCAGACGATTTTCACCGCGCTGGTGCAGTTTCAGGTGTTTGGGACGGGGAAGTGAGATGTCATTCCGAGGGACGGCTTTGTTCGTGTCATTCCGAGGGAGCGAAGCGACCGAGGAATCTTGCGTCCGGATAGAGAGCCTTCTGTCGTGACGCTGGATCCCGCGCTGCGCTCGGGATGACAGCCTCCGCCGTTGTCCATCGTCGTGCTAGGATTAACCTTATTCTTACCAGAGACTTGACAGTGCGAATGCTGCTCCTCCTCTGCGCCGCCGCCGTCGCGCTCACCGGGTGCGACAAGATCAAGGACCGTTACGCCGGCCCCAAGACGGCGTTCGACGGCCAGGCCGCGCTCAACTATACCAAGGAGCATCTCCAGTTCGGTCCGCGCACGCCGGGCACACCCGCGCACGACAAGGCGGGCGATTGGATCGTGGCCGAGATGAAGAAGCGAACCGACAGTGTGATCGTGCAGACGTGGACGCAGACCACGGCGAACGGGACCACGCTCGCGATGAAGAACGTGCTCGCGCGCTTCAATCCCAAGGCGACGTCGCGCGTGTTGTATCTCACGCACTGGGACACGCGCCCCACCGCCGACGAAGATCCGAATTTCGGCAATCGCGCCCGCCCAATCCTCGGCGCGAACGACGGGGCGTCCGGCGTCGGCCTTTTCCTCGCGCTGGGTGACGTGTTCAGGAAGACGCCGCCGTCCGTCGGCGTCGACTTGCTGTTCGTCGACGGCGAAGATTGGGGCGCGTTCGATCCCGACAGCTCGGGCAACTATCCCGACGCGCTGTTCGGCTCGCAGTACTTCGCCAATCATCTGCCGTCGCCCGACTACAAGCCGCTGTACGGCGTCCTGTTCGACATGATCGGCGACGCGGATTTACAGATCTATCAAGAGCAGAACTCGGTCGACAAGGCGCCCGAAGTGGTGAGCCGGGTATGGCGGACGGCGGCGGATTTGGGGTATCAGAATTATTTCCGCGCGCAGGTGATGCAGCCGATCACCGACGATCACATTCCGTTGCTCGCGAAGGGCCTGCACGTGATCGACGTGCTCGACTTCCAGTACGGCCCGTTGCCCGCGAACGCCGGCCCGAACGATGTGCCGAGTCCGAGCTATCACCACACGATGGAGGATACGATCGACAAGGTATCGGCGAAGAGCCTGCAAATCGTCGGCGACGTGGCGGTGACGCTGGTGAAGTAGCCGACTACGGCTGAACCCGTCCGCCGCTCATCGCTTCAGCCATGCGCACCGCGTTGTACGCGTTGACGATCCCGCCCGTCACCGACAGCGATTTGAACGACACGCGTTGCGTCATCTGCTTCGGATCCGGCTGATAGACCGTCTGGTCGAGCTTCATCACCGACGCGAGAATGATCTTCTTGACGTCGGCCGCGGAGAGATTCGGGTAGTAGCCCATCAGCAGCGCCGCGAGTCCGCTCACGACCGGCGCCGCCATGCTCGTGCCGCTGTCACGCTCGTACTTGTTGCCGGGCACCGTCGAGAGAATGTCGACGCCGGGCGCGAACACGTCGACGAGCCGCTCGCTGTAGTTCGAAAAGTTGGCCGCGAGCGAATCGCCGCCCTTCCACGACGACGCGCCGACTTCGATCCAGTTCTGCGGACGCCCGCCGTCGAGATAGACCGGCGTCGGGAAGTTGTGTCCCTTCGCCAGGTCCGCGCCGTCGTTGCCGGCGGCGTGTACCATCAACACACCATGCGCGTCGGCGTAGCGCACCGCATCGTCGACCGCGGACTTGTAGGGCGAGTACGGCTTTCCAAAACTCATACTGATGATCTGCGCGCCGTGATCGACCGCATACCGAATCGCGTTCGCGACGTCCTTGTCGCGCTCGTCGCCGTCCGGCACGGTGCGGATCATCATGAACTTCACCGCCGGCGCGATGCCGTCGACGCCGATGCCATTGCCGCGCACCGCGCCGATGATTCCCGACACGTGCGAGCCATGGCCCGCGTTCGGGCCCATCACGTCGCCGTTGCCGTAGTTGTGCTGCGTGACGTCCGAATAGTTGTCGCCGACGATGGTCCGCGGATTGTACGACGGATCGAGCGAGTACTTGACCTGCCCCTCGAGCGACGTCAGCCCTTCCTTGATCTGCGCCGGCGTCGCGCCCTCGGCATCGAGCTCCAGGAAAATTTGTCGAGCGCGCGAGACTTGCGCGGAGGTCGCCGGATTGATCGCGCGCACGCGCGCCGCATCGAGCGAGTCGGCGGGCACATGCGCCGCCTCGGCGAGAATCGGCAAAATCTGCTGTAGGAGATCGTTCACCTGCCGATAACTCGCGGCGTTGCTTTCGACGTCGGCGCGCTGCTTCTCATAGTCGGCGTCGATCGCTCTGCACTCCGCCGCATCGGTGATCGGCGGCGCGCCACTCGCGGCCGGCTTGTTGTGGCAGCGCGCATACTGACGCGTCACCTCGAAGGTATCGAAGTTCACGTCGCCGCCATTGGCGCCGCCGATGAAATCCCAACCGTGCAGGTGCGTCTGCGGATCGGTCCAGAGGTTCGGCCGCAGATCCACATGCGCCGTGTCGATGCCGTTGTCGATGACCGCCACGAGCACCGTGCGCTTGGGCGTCCGCCCGGCGAGCAACTCACGCATGGCGCGCTCCGAGCTGATGCCCGGAATGCCGTCGATCGATTCATCGAGCAGCTGCCAATTCCGCGGCAGGCTGCTGACGTGCACGGCCGGCACGCGTGTGGGCTGACCGCCCGCCGCGGGCATTGGCGTCGCTGCAGTAGCCGTCGCCGGCGGCGAAGCGGGAACAGGCGTCGTAGCAACGGTGGCCGGAGCGCCGCAGGCCGCGGCGGTCACGAGCGAAACGAGCGCGATGCGGAGAGACAGCGGCATCATCCAGGATCCTGGGTTAAAACCGAGTTGGAAGACGTTCCCTCGAACGATAATGCGCCGTCGCGGCGGGACGCATCGGACTTACGCGATTCTTACGCCCGGCTGCATACAATCCGCGGGTGCGTGGGACGATCCGATGTCGGCCGCAATCGAACGATGATGGTGGCGGCTCGTCCGCCCATAGGTTGCGCCCCATGACGATGCGTGCAGACCACAAAGCCCTGCTCTTCATTGGCGCCGTCGGCGTACTCGGCGCCGGCGTCCGCGTCGTGCGAGCGTCCACGGCGTCGGATCACGGCGATCAGCCGGCGCTCGCGCACCAAATGCAGGCGGCCGATTCATCGGCTCACGCCCAACGCGGCCCGCGACCAAAGTCCAAGGGTCGCCGCGGCGGTGCAAAGTCACCCGCCGATTCCACGCCGGCACACGCCGCGCCGACGCACGGCGCCGGCGCGCTCGATCGCCCCGGCTACATCAACGGCAAACTCGACCTCGACGCCGCCTCAGCAGCACAAATCGACTCACTCCCCGGCGTTTCGACGCTGATGGCCAAACGCATCGCGGTCGACCGCATGCTGCGCGGCCCATTCGTGAATCGTGATGGACTCAGGCGCGTGAGCGGTGCAGGCCCGACGTTCGTCGCCCGCATCGATTCACTCGTGACGTTCTCCGGAACGGTGCTTCAACCCAGTCCGACGGACACGATCATCCCCGCACGCTCATCGAAACGCGCCGCGCCGCGCCCCCAAGCGCCTAAGCCGCCGTAACGCCCCGA